>JAGPGB010000080.1 GCA_018056215.1 Bacteroidales bacterium
TTTTATTCATTTTTAATTTATTAATAATAAGTGCTTGGCTAACAGCACAAAACTATACAATCTCTGGATATGTAAAAGATGCTAATAGTGGAGAGCAAATAATAGGAGCATATGTATATATCACTGATCCACTAAAAGGAACGACCACAAATCATTATGGCTTTTATTCACTCACTTTGCCTAAAGGCTCTTACACATTTGAGGTCTCAGCTGTAGGATATGAAAAATGGACGCAACAAATTACATTAGATAAAAATTATGAAATAAATATCGAACTAAAAGAAAAAACATACTTAATCGATCAAGTAGTAGTAACTGCTGAACGCTCAGATGCCAATGTACATGATGCAGAAATGGGTGTAGTGAAAATGCCCGTAGAAAGGATAAAAACTATTCCAGTTTTATTTGGCGAGGTAGATGTAATTAAAGCTATAGAACTAACTCCAGGCGTATTAACTGTAGGCGAGGGTAGTAGCACATATTATGTGCGAGGGGGTGGCCCAGATCAAAATTTAATTTTATTAGATGAGGCCCCAGTATATAATGCTAATCATCTTATGGGCTTTTTCTCTACTTTTAATTCTGACGCTATTCAAAATTTAGAATTATATAAATCTGGAATACCCGCAAACTATGGTGGACGTATTTCATCTGTATTAGATATTTCGATGAAAGAAGGTAATATGCGAAAATATCAATTAGAAGGTGGACTAGGACTCATATCTAGTAGAATAGCTGTTCAGGGACCAATCAAAAAAGATACTGCTTCTTTCATAATAAGTGCACGACGTACTTATGCAGATATTGTAATGAAACCATTTATGAAAACACCTTTAGGTTATTATTTTTATGATATTAATGCTAAAGCTAATTATATAATTTCCCCTAAAGATCGCATATTTATAAGTGGATATTTTGGACGAGATGTATTTGATGCAAAAGTAGCTGATGATAATTTCTCTACAAACATTGATTGGGGTAATGCTACTCTCACTGCTAGATGGAATCATCTATTTTCACAAAAATTATTTTCTAATACTACTTTTATTTATAGTGATTATAACTTTAATTTCGGTGCTAAACAAGAGCTATATAATGTACAATTAAATACATCTATTAGAGATTTTCAGCTAAAATCTGACTTTGCTTATTTTTTAAAAAATGGTTGGAATATGAAATTTGGAGTCGAAGGCATACATCACACGTTCAAACCATATACAGCTTCTTTTACTATGGAAAATAGTCCATTCAATCTTGGTAATCCAACTAAACTTTACGCTTGGGAAGCTGCTGGCTACTTTCATACAGAGGGGGACATAAATAGATGGATACGTATATCAGCAGGTGTGAGGTTAGGATATTATCAGCAAATAGGACCTTTTACTCGATATCTTTTCGATCCTATAACCCTCACTAATACTGATAGTATAGTTTATGGTAAATTTAAAAAAGTCGTCGATTATTATCAATTGGAGCCACGTTTCTTAGTTAGGTTTAAAATAGATAGTACAAGCTCTATTAAACTATCTGCTACTCGCAATACTCAATTTATTCACATGGTTTCTCCTGTTAACGTTACTCTACCTACAGATTTGTGGATCCCTAGCACTGATAGTGTAAAACCTCAAATTGGTTATCAAGTATCATTAGGATATTTTCGTAATTTTTTTGATAACTCTATAGAGTTTAGTATAGAAGGTTATTATAAATGGCTATTTAACCAAATAGATTATAAAGAAGAATCACTTTATGAAAATTACATTCTTACGAATTTAGACAATAATTTTACATACGGTAAAGGCAGAGCTTACGGTATAGAATTATTTTTACAAAAAAAATATGGAACATTCACAGGATGGATAGGTTATAGCTATGGTAAAACTGAACGTGAATTTCCTAAAATCAATGATGGAAAACCTTTCCCAGCAAAATATGATCGTACTCACGATATAAGCATAGTTTTAACATATCGTATAAGTAATGCATTTAGTTTATCTGGTGTATGGGTGTTTGCTACAGGTAATACAGCTACTGTCCCAGTTTCTAGATATTTTATAGAAGGTAATATTGTAACAGAATATAGTGATAGAAATGCTTTTCGTTTACCATCATACCATAGAGCTGACCTTAGCCTCACCTGGTATCCGCAACATAAGAAAAAATCAAGAAAAATCGAAGAAAGTTGGAATCTATCTATTTATAATGTTTATAATAGAAAAAATCCTTATGTTATCTATTTCGATATTAATGGAGATATGACACAAAATAATATGACTATCACTGCTAAACAACTTTCACTCTTCCCTATTCTACCATCAATTACATGGAATTTTAAATTTTAATGTGTTATGAGAATTTATAAATTATTTTTTCTTATTTTATTTTTAATCTTATCTTCATGTAGCAAGGAAATTGACCTTGATCTACCAGAACCAGATAAAAAATATGTAGTAGAAGGCTACATAGAAAATAATCATAATCCTGTGATAGCTGTAACGCGTAATAGTAGCTATTTTGATCCTATAGATAGTTCTTATATAATGAATTTATTCGTTTTAGATGCTAAAGTGTACATCTCTAATGGAGAAAATGAAGTAGAATGTTTTTTATCAACAAATAACCTTATCAATGGTGTATGGCCGTATTTATATTACACTACTAATCAAATGGTGGGAGAGCTAGATAAAATATATTCAATTAAAGTCATAATCGGCTCTGATACTATTACTGGAAGTGATACTATGCCTTCACAAGTTTTTTTAGATTCATTATGGTGTGAACCTATTAAAGACAATGATACACTAAAAGATTTATGGATTTCTTTAATAGATCCTCCAGAAAAGAATTTTTATCGCTTTTTTACTAAAAGACAATCGAGAGATAATTATTTTGTACCATCTGCATTATTTGTTTTAGATGATGTTTATTTTAATAATCAATTTTTTAAAGTTAATCTAGTGAGAGGTATAGAAAATATATATAGTGATAGCACATATCAAGATCCAGAATTAGGTAAATACAAGGTTGGTGATACTGTTATAGTGAAAACAGCAAATATGACTAGACAACATTACAACTTTTGGCGAACAGCAGAACAAGAAATCTATATTGGCAGCAGTCCATTCATTAACCCCGTAAGGATACGACATACTGTAAAAGGTGGATTAGGTGTATTTGGTTGTTATGCTACTACATATGATACAATAGTAATATATTAAATTTACAGTACTTTATGTATTACATAAGTTACAATTCCCCAAATTATAAAATTATTATCTTCATTAATTTTAATAGGTTTATAAGATTCATTAGCAGGCATTAACCACAAATCATTATTTACCTTTCTTAAAGTTTTTAAAGTAAATTCACCATCAATATAGCAAACAGCTTTAGCACCATCAAAAGGCATTAAAGATTTATCTATTATTAAAATATCGCCATCATAAATACCAACATCTTGCATAGAATTACCCTTTACTCTACCAAAAAAAGTGGCTGCTGGATGTTTAATCAATTCTTTATTAAGATCTAAACTTAACTCTAGATATTCCTCTGCTGGCGAAGGAAAACCAGCACTAATACCATCAGCATATGGTAATATTCTTTCTATCTCAAAATCAGATTTGATTATTTCAATATTTTTATTGTCTTTCGTAGATTTTTTACTCATAATTTAATAAACTATGTTTTTCTCTCTAAAATAAAAAATAGTATTATTTAAAAAAAGAAAAATTAACTTTACCATATGATCTATGATCTATCAACCTTTTATGATCACTGAATGATAGTTTGCTACCATGCTCTAATATCAGGACACCATCGTCATTTAATAAATTATTATCAAAAATAAGATCTGGGATTTTATCAATATTATCTAAATTATATGGAGGATCAGCAAAAATAATATCAAATTTTTCTTTACAATGCTGAATATAATAAAAGGCATCTAATTGAAAAACAGAAATAGATTTTAAATTAATTTTTTCGATATTATTTTGAATAAAATTATACCAAAAATCATTCTTTTCTATAGCAATAATCTTGTTTGCTCCACGCGAAGCAAATTCATAAGATATATTTCCACTTCCACTAAAAATATCTAAAACATCAATTCCTTGAAAATCAGTATAATATCTCAAAATATTAAATAATGCTTCTTTAGCAAAATCTGTAGTTGGACTAATATCGATTTTACTAGGAAGAATAATTTGTCTTTTTTTATGTGAACCATCTATAATTCGCATAGCTCATAACTAGAAATGAAAAAATGAGAGAATTCTTCTATAAAATTACCTTCAACAGATAAAAAATTAATATTCTTAAAAAATGGATCCATCTTATTTATTAATAATGAATCAGAAGTAATAGCACCAGAAATAAATAGTGGCAAATCTAAACTTTCAGTATCAGTTAAATTAATTGCACTAGTTATATAATATAAAAGATCCATCGGTTTATTGTATTGCATTAAATTATAAAATAACAATTTCTGTTGAACAATAATAGCAATTAAAGAAATGCCAGGTCTAACATCAATAAACACACCATCACTCTTTTTTCTTAAAATAAATTTAAGCCAAAGAAATTCATGAGAAGTGTAAGGATATAAATTTATTTTTTCAGGAATAGGGATTTTTTTATTTAACATCACTGCATTTAATTCTGGCAGTGCATTAATTTGTACATTGTCAGGATTTTCCCAACCTAAAATTTGGATAAAATCACTTTTAGAATATTTCAATAAAAAATCATTTGGCAAAATAGTACTCTGCTCAGAAGAAATTATAAAATTAAAATGAGGATAATTGACAATTTCATTATCAAAAAAAACATTAAACGATTCCCAAGGAAGAGAACAAATTTTAATAGGAGTTTTGTCAGCAAAAAAAATAATATAAGCCCCTTCAGCGAAGAGGCTTACAATAGTATTATTTATTTCTAAATCTGAATTTAAAATTTTTTCAAAATTTTTTATACTCATTATTCCCAATTACCATCAGTGATAGGTTCAGTAATAGATCCGAATTTAAGAACACCCTCAGGATCTACACCATACTTATTGAGGTCAAAATCTTTCATAAAAGATTTGTAAGGAGCAGTAACTTCAATAGTATTGACCCATACGTTTCCTTTATTAATCTTATCTACCTTAATAGAAAAAGTATCTTTCGGAGTTCCAGTGATATCTGAAAAAGGAATGTATTTTAATTCTTTAGCATTAAAACCAGGAATGTCTTTAAATAAAGAATCCTTTACAATCTTATAACCCACAGTATCTCTGAAGAAAACAGTATAAGTAGTATCTTTAGGATCAGCAGTTAATTTAATAATAGGAATTTTACCTGATTCGATAAATTCTGCTAAAGAATCCCAATTAGCAGTATAACGATTATTTACCTGAAGATACATTTGTTCAGCAGAACGAATATTTTTTAATTTAGTAATTACAGCATCTTGCCTTCTTTTAAATTCATTTTGAAATTTCAAAGGATCTGTAATGCTTCTAAAAATCAATATAGCAAGTACTACAATAACAATCCATAGTACAATTTGCACAATTATTTTAGTA
>JAGPGB010000081.1 GCA_018056215.1 Bacteroidales bacterium
GTTACAGGACATGCTATTGCTAGTGGAGATATAGATACTATTATTTTCACACCAGACTGGACTGCTAGTACTCCAGGTAGTTATACAGCTACTTGCTATTTTACAACTACAGATAATAATATAACCAATGATACTTTAGACAAAGCATTTTTAGTTTCTGATCCTATATGGGGATTTGCTTGGAATGCTTACGATCCTAATGATATAATACCTGTAGGACCAGTGAAAGTTAATTTAGCAACTGCAGAAATTATCCCATTTGGCAGTTATACTGGTACAGATTTCATGCCTGGAGCAGACTTTATAAGAGGAGATTGGTATGCTAGTAGCTATGATAGTGTGTCACTATTAACAATAGACACAACTACAGGAAATTTAACAACAATCGGGAATCTTGGTTTGGTAATGAACGGTTTAGCTTATGATGCTACTACTGATAAATTATATGGTTGTGCATATGATGGTAGTGCTAATTCTATCCTATATGAAATCAATTATTACACTGGTACTTGTACACAAATAGGCACTATAAGTGCTGGTATCATGATAGGTATTGCTGCTAACTCTCATGGTAATATATATGGAATTAACATTTCTGATGATGCTTTGTATAGAATAAATAAAACAACTGGTGCAGGTACAGTAATTGGAGCATTAGGTTATAATATTGGTTATGCACAAGATATAGCTTTTGATAAAGACAATGATAAATTATATGGTACATTATATGCTACAGAAGGGTTACTATGCGAAATAGATACTACATCTGGTGCTGTTACTGTTTATAATACTACTCCTTGTGAGCTTACTGGTTTAGCTTTCCCATATGCATATACTTTAAATAATAATGATATTGCCGTTACTAATATTGATTTACCAAATTCTGGATGCGATATATCAGCAACTAATTCTATCACTGTAACTCTAAAAAATGTAGGTACTACAGATCAATCAAATATTCCTATTAATATTTCAATAAATAATGGTACACCTATTACTGAAACAGTAGCTGGTCCTATAGCTTCTGGTGCTACTATAGATCATACATTTACTCAAAATTTTGATTTTTCTACCGATGGTATTTATAATATTATGGTTTATTCATCTCTATCTGGTGATGAAAATCATAATAATGATACTATGCGTGGTGTTGTAAATAATTATGCCCCTACTACAGTTCCTACAACAATAGATTTCGAAGACTTAAACTTACTCTCTAGATATACAATAGTAGATAATAACAATGATGGCAAAACTTTCTTCTATCTTAATAATCCTTCCTACGCTCATAGTGGAAATATCGCATTAGCATATCAATATAGTGCTACTAACCCAGCAGATGACTATTTCTTTTCAAGTTGTATAGATCTAGAAGCTGGACAAAGTTATAAATTATCTTTGTGGTATAGAGTTAGAAGTGCTAGCTATCCTGAATCTTTTGAAGTTTATTTAGCTTCAGCTCCTTCTGTTGCTGGCATAATAGGTTCACCTATTATTTCTGTTTCTAATGCAACTAATACAACTTATGCAGAAGCAACAGCAAATAACGTAACTGTTGATAGTGATGGCTCATATTATATTACTATCAGAGCTACTAGTGCTGCAGATATGTATGCTCTATTCATAGATGATATTAATATTGATCTATATAATGATATTAAAGAAAATGAAAATATCTTTAACATTTATCCTAATCCTGCTAATGATGTATTAACAATTAATAGCAATACCACTATGAATCAAATAACTATGATAAATAGTTTAGGACAAGTGGTTTTAAATGTAGAACCTAATACTAATTTTTATCAAATCAATATAAATACTCTACCTGAGGGCATTTATACTGCTAGAATAACTACTAATAATGGATTATCAACAAAACTTATTGTTGTAGCTCATTAATAATAAAAATTAATAAATTAAAAGAGGGCTTGATGTTTCAAGCCCTCTTTTTTATTGAAAAAAACAAATGAATTTACATTATAACAATTAATAAAAATACATTATAAGTAAAGTACAATGCTATTAGGTTTAACATTTATTATTTGAATATTGTGATCACTTATTTTAATAATTGTAAAAGAATGTTTTTTAGCATTTAGAATTCCATATTAAAAAATTTTAGAGTAATTTTGCAAATAGATAAGAAAAAATATGTTTAAACGTAATTATTTATTTATTTTAATAATAATATTGACCACAATTATTGGCTGTCAAAGAAATGAAAAAATTAATTTCGAGAAATTAACTCCTCATAAAACTTTTTTGTATGTAGATCATAGGGATGATACGACTTTTACAATTAAAAGAGCCAATTATGATGTGAATGTCTATTTATTAGCAAATAAAAATTTTTTTACTAGAGGTACAGTAATATTGCTGCATGGATGGGATCTATCGCCATTATCCTGGTGCGATCAGACCAGCTTCTGTAATGAATTATTATCAATGGGTTATCATGTTATCATTCCTGATTTGGGCAAAAGTGTTTATGCTTCTCAATATTATCATGAAACTATAAAAACTATGGCTATGTATCCGCAGTTACCATTCGTTTTAGATACTTTATTGCCATTTTTACAAGATTCTATACATATTTTGAATAACTCTCATAATAATTATTTAATAGGTTATTCCATGGGAGCTAGAGGTGCTCTGGCAATAGCAGAGAATACAGAAAATATCTTTAGCAGATTAGTACTTATATCTGGTGAATATGATCAAACTCTAATGCCAGAAGATAATATTCTAACTATGTATTTTGGTTCATATCAGAAATTCCCTGAAAGATGGGAAGGTAAAGATAATCTATTGAGAAATATCGATAAACTAAATATTCCTGTTTTGATATTACATGGCAAAAATGACGATGTGATTTCTGCTTTACAATCAGATACCCTTGCTAAAGTTTTAGAAAATAAAAATAAATTTTATATAAAAACTATTTATAATAACTATGGCCATGACTTTGATTTTGTTCAAAAAACAGTAAAAGACGTAAATGTTTTTTTAAATAAAGACTTTTTGCCACTTAATTAGCCTAAATAATCATATTAGTGTTTATCAAACATTTGTTAAAATTTGTAATTTTGTTTAATTAATTTTTTGCTATGAAAAAAATAATTTTAATAATAGCTTTATCTTTGCTATATTTAATAGTTTATAGTCAAGATACCATTAAAGTGATGTCTTATAATTTATTAAATTATGGCAATTACACATCCTATTGTACTACAAGTAATAATAATGTGAGTGAAAAAAATGAATATTTAAAGACAATTATTGACTATGCCTTACCAGATATATTAGGTGTAGTAGAGATCTCACCAGAGGACACTTACATTGATGGATTAAAAAATAATGTGTTAAATCAAAATGGTAGAAATTATTATGCTAAAGCACCTAAATCTAACTATTCTGGCAGCTCCATAATAAATATGCTTTATTATGATAGTAGGAAATTGACGCTTTCTTTTTGGACCTCACTAGCTACCACTTATAGAGATATTAATATTTACACTTTTTATTTTAAAAATGATGCATTAGAAAATGGAGATACTGTATATCTCACTTGTATAGTTATGCATCTGAAGGCAGGAGATACAGACGCTGATGCTTCTGATAGAGCTACTATGGCACAAACATTAATGAATTTTTTAAACAATTCTAATCAAAATACGAACTATTTAGTCATGGGTGATTTTAATCTTTATAGTTCTTCAGAAGGAGCATACCAGCAACTGACTAATTTCTCAAATTCTAACATTAGATTTTATGATTTTATTAATAAATATGGTGATTGGTCAAACAATGCATATTTCTCTCCATATCATTCTCAGTCTACTCATACTACTTCAGATTGTTTTAGTGGAGGGGGATTAGATGATAGATTCGATTTTATCTTAGGAAATATCAATACTATTACTGGTGCTAAAGGATTTAAATATCTTGCTGATTCTTACACAACACTTGGACAAGATGGACAACATTTTAATAAAGGATTATTAGATAGTCCTACTAATAGCACTGTCCCATCAGATGTTTTAGAGGCTTTATACGGGAATAGTGATCATTTACCGATTATTGCGAAATTTATTGTAGATAATACAATGTCTGTAAATGATTATTCTCTTCCTATTGATTACTATTTGATTGATAATAAATTATATATAAATTTTATTAATCCTTCTTATACGGATATGTCTATTAAAATATTAGATGTGCAGGGTAGACAAGTATTTACTGACCAGATATCATCAGATATACAGCAGTATATATTAGATATGAATAATTATAATAAAGGTGTATATCTTATTGATATATATAATAATACTGGTTTTACTTCATTTAAAATTCTAAATTTTTAATAATAAATTTTACTATTAACTTTGTAAAAAATATATTATGAAAAAAACATTATTAATATTATTTATAGTCAGTGCAAGTGTTATGAAATTATCTTCACAAATAGATACTACGTTTGTAGAACCTAATTTGACTATAGAACCAAAATTAAGCTCTAAGCCGCAAATGTTCTTTGTTTCCTTCTATCAAAATTTATGGTTAGATATGGATAAATCTCAGAAAGATAGTATGACTTTGAATGATTTTCAACCATCTTTTGCAGCTAATTTCATTTATCCAATTATGCTAGGCAATAGTCAATTTGCTATAGCATGTGGTTTAGGGATGAAAATAGATAATATCAGATTTCAAAGTGATTTGATTTCCCAAGATTCTATTTTTTATTTTAATCCACAAAAAATTTATAAAAAACAAAAATTAGTTTTGCCCTATATCTATTTACCTGTAGAGCTGTCATATACCTCAAAAGGAGAAAATACTTTTCGTTTAGCATTAGGTGGATTCTTTGGAATAAAAATTACTGATCATCTAAAGCAGATAAGTGCAGATTTTAAACAAAAAATATATAACATAGATAATTTAGAAAAATATTATTATGGTGTATATATGAGAATAGGTTATAAAATAATTAACTTAAGTATTAATTATAATCTATCTTCAGTATTTGTTAGTAATGTACCTAAAAATATGCATACATTATCATTAGGGCTTACAATGTCTTTATTTTAAAAACTTTTAATTTAGTTATTATATTCCAAAAGTAAATATAGATATAATAAACAGGAGCTGATTTAAAATCATCATAAAGAAATAGAAGAATTATTGTTTATATTTTTCAACATCTTTGATTAATACATAATGAATGAATAGTTGATTTTTATCATGCTCTAGGAGTTGGCGTCCAGATACTATTTTTAGTGCCCTTAATTACTCTTATCCATCCCATTAATGTTGCTAAATTAGCAAGATAAAAATGTGTAATAAATCTGAAAATTTTTAAAATTTTATTGCGTGGATACAGAATAAATCTGTCTATTATAGTAATCAAAATGCTGAGAACTATAATGCAAGATAGTAAAATATATAACCAATTACCTGTCGTAGCTAAAATAACTGAAAATAAAATTATTATTATTAAAAAAAATGGACCAAACCAACGTAAGACTTTATGAGAAAAAAAACAAAAACTCAATGCATTAAATT
>JAGPGB010000082.1 GCA_018056215.1 Bacteroidales bacterium
ATTATTACTGGCAAAAGTTTTTCTGGATATTGATTAGGACCATAATTATTGGAACAGTTAGTAACAATAGTAGGCAAGCCATATGTATGGAAATAAGCTTTAACGAAATGATCGCTAGATGCCTTAGATGCAGAATAAGGGCTACGTGGAGAATATGGCGTTTGCTCCGTGAAATATCCTTGCTCTGATAAAGAACCATATACCTCGTCAGTAGATATATGTATAAAACGTCTTTTATCAAAATCTCCATCCCAAACAGCTTTAGCTCCATTAAGTAAATTTACAGTTCCTATCACATTTGTATATACAAAATCCATTGGATTTACAATAGATCTATCTACATGACTCTCTGCAGCTAAATGAAAAACTGCAATGGGATTATATTTTTTGAAAATTTCAAAAATAGCATCAAAGTCTACAATATCAACTTTGATAAAAGTATAATTAGGTTCATTTGCTACATCTTTTACATTATTTAAATCTCCAGCATAGGTTAATTTATCCAAATTAATAATATGATAATTAGGATATTTTTTTACTAATCTACAGACGAGATGCGATCCTATGAATCCTGCACCTCCTGTTACTATAATATTATCCATGGTTTTATATATTTTTTATAATTATTATACCATTGCCAGCTATGTACTAGCATATCTTCTAAATTATATTTAGGTGAAAATTTTAATAAATCTTTCATTTTGCTATTATCAGTATAGATAGCAGAGATATCTCCTTTTCTCCTATCTCCAAAAGTATATGGCACTTTTTGTCCAACGACTTTTTCGAAAGTATTTATTAGCTCTAGCACTGTATATCCTTTACCTAATCCTACATTAATAACTTCATAATTGGAATTAATTTTATTATTAAATAAACTATCCAAAGCAGCCACATGTGCTTCCGCTAGATCTACTACATGTATATAATCTCTCATAGGAGTACCATCTACAGTTTGATAATCTTTGCCAAATATGGTGAGCTCTGGTATGATATTATCTACACTCTGCCATAGATAAGGTAAAAGTCCTTTTGATTTTATAGTAGGTATCTCTCCGATCATTATATCAGGGTGTGCACCTATGGGATTAAAATAACGCAAAGAAATAACTTTCATTATATTATATGCAGTAGCATAATTTTTTAATATATTTTCACTCATTTGTTTTGTATGACCATATGGACTTGCGGGCTCTTTGAGAGGAGAATTTTCATTAACAGGTATATAATCTGGCTCACCATATACAGTACATGATGATGAAAATATAAAATAAGGAATTTCTCTTTGATTTACATAATCTAATAAATGAAGTAATATGGGAATGTTGTTATTATAATATAGAGCTGGATCTTCATAAGATTCTTCTACAAATTTATAAGCTGCTAAATGAATTATCGCTTCTATGGGTTCTTTTATTTTCATTAATTCTTTAAAAGCTCTATCATCAGATAAATCTAGCTGATACAAAGGAATATTTGTTTCAAAATAATTTTCTAAATTTTTATGAATAATAGGATGTGATCTCGAAAAATTGTCTATATTCACAACTTTGTATCCATGTTTTAATAATGCAGCTACTACATGAGAGCCAATATATCCTGCCCCACCAGTTACTAAAATCATAATAAATTAAATTTTATGCAAATTTCGATATTTTTTTTAATTTTGTAGTTAATAATTAAAAAAAATGTTATGGAAAAATCAGAATTAGTTTTAAAGCCCGATGGTAGTGTATATCATTTAGCATTATTCCCTCATGAGATAGCAGATACTATTATTCTAGTAGGTGATCCAGAACGTTCAGAATGGGTATCTAGTTTTTTTGATACTATCGAGATAAGCAGGCATAATAGAGAAATAATTAGCTATACTGGATATTACAAAAATAAACGTTTCACAGTGATAAGCACTGGTATGGGAACTGATAATATAGATATCGTAGTTAATGAACTGGATGCTCTGGCAAATATAGATTTAGAAAAAAGAGAAATAAAAAAAGAACATAAAAGTTTGAATTTAATACGAATAGGTACATCTGGTGCTCTGCATAGCAAAATAGATGTAAATAGTGTGGTAATATCTGAAATGGCTTTAGGTATGGATGGACTTTTACATTATTATAAACATGACTCATCTATTCGTGAACTTGATTTTGAAAAAAATATTTTACAAAATGTAAATTGGCCAGATACTCTACCTAGACCATATGTAGTGAAATGTGATAGAGAACTATATGATAAATTATATAATGACAAATTTCATTCTGGAGTTACTGTAACTGCTAGTGGTTTTTATGGTCCACAAGGTAGAGTTTTGAGATTGCCTCTAGCATATCCTGAGTTAATAAATCAATTTGAAAATTTTGAATATCAAGGGCATATATTAGCAAATTTTGAGATGGAAACTTCTGCATTATTTGGATTAGCTAAACTAATGGGACACAAAGCTTGTACTGTTTGCGTAGCTATTGCTAATAGAGTAACTAAAGATTTCACTGAAGATTATTCGCAAGCAATAAAAAATTTAGTAATGCATGTATTAAATAGTTTAGCAAAATAATAATGATAAGTAAAAAGTTTTTATTATTTTTGCAATAAATTTTATAAAAACCAAAAAATAAAGACGGATAATGAAAAGAGAAAAAGAAGAAGTGTATTCAAAATCAGTAAAAGCAGGTAGACGCACCTACTTTTTTGACGTTAAAGAGAGCAACTCTGGTGATAGATACATCACTATTACCGAGAGTAGAAAAGAATTAGATGAAACTACAGGGCAATTTGGCTATAAAAAAACCAAAATATTTTTATACAAAGAAGATATGGATAAGTTTGCTCGAGGTTTACGCTATGCAATAGAATTTATCGAAACAGGTATAGATCCTGAAGAAGGTAAAGAAGAAATTATAGAAAATCGTAAATTTGATAAAGAAAATCCAAGTAAATTTTCTAATAACCACGACGACGAAGATATAGTTTTCTAATAATATGGGCAAAGTTATAGCAATAGCAAATCAAAAAGGAGGTGTGGGCAAAACTACTACTGCTCTTAATCTAGGAGGTGCTTTTGCAGCTTTAGATTTCAGAACTTTAATCATCGATGCAGACCCACAGGCCAACTCTACTTCTGGATTAGGTATAGATCCTAAATCTATTAATAAAAGCATTTATGAGTGCATTATTAATAATATTGATCCACATGAAACTATTATAGAGACAAATACTCCAAATCTATTCTTGCTACCAGCTCATATAAACCTCGTAGGTGCCGAGATAGAGCTAATTAATATGGAAGATAGAGAAAAAAAGATGAAAATTGTTGTAGACTCATTAAAAAATGATTACGATATTATACTCATCGATTGTTCTCCATCTCTTGGCATCATCACTGTTAATGCCCTTACAGCAGCTGATTCTGTAATCATCCCTGTACAATGTGAATACTTTGCTCTCGAAGGATTAGGAAAATTATTGAATACTATTAGAATAGTTCAAAATAGACTAAATCCAGATTTAGATATAGAAGGTATTTTACTCACTATGTATGATAGAAGGTTACGCTTATCTAATCAAGTAGTCGATGAGGTAAGGCATCATTTCAAAGATATAGTTTTCGACACTATAATTCCTAGAAATACTCGCATAGGTGAGGCTCCTTCTTTCGGAGAAACTATAATTACTTTTGATACTACTGGTAAAGGCGCTCAGAGTTATATTGCTCTTGCTAAAGAAATTTTAAATAAATCAAAGAAAGAAAATTTAAATGTCAACAAGTAAAAGACCAGCTTTGGGAAGAGGATTAGAAGCTATATTGGGAGATATCGATAATGATTATTTCTCCTCATCTGCATTTCCTCTGATACCTGTAGATCAAATAGAAAGCAATCCTTTTCAACCTCGTACAGATTTCGATGAGGAAGCTTTATATGATTTAGCTGATTCTATTAAACATTTAGGTATTATTCAGCCGATCACTGTTAGAAAAATTGGTGAAAATAAATATCAATTGATCTCTGGCGAAAGACGTCTGAGAGCAGCTAAATTAGCTAATCTCAATGAAATACCTGCTTTTGTCAAAGATGCTGATGACGACACTCTTCTAGAATTAGCCCTGGTAGAAAATATTCAAAGACAAGATTTAAATGCAATAGAAATTGCTAATTCTTACCAAAAATTACTCGAAGAGTTTAATCTCACGCAAGAAGAACTAAGCTCTCGTGTAGGAAAAAATAGAGCTACTATTTCTAATTATTTACGTATACTCAATTTACCTCCTGCTATACAAGCTGCTATTCGCTATGAAAAAATCACCATGGGACATGCTCGTGCATTAGCTTCTATAGATGATGATGAGGACCTGATGAGCGTCTTTAAAAAAACTATTGACGAAGGCCTCTCTGTTCGCAAAGTAGAAGAGCTAGTGGCTAATCTCAAAAATAAATCTACTGCTAAACATTATAATAAAAACATTGTTTCAGAAAAAACTGAAAAAATTTTAAATAATCTTAAAGAAAAATTTAACATAGAAGCTAAATCTAAAGTTACCTCAAAAGGCAAAGTCATTGTACAATTAAAATTTGATAATGATGAAGAAATAGAGAATTTTTTTAAGAATTTTATAAATGAATAGATTCCTATTTCTTATAATACTTTCATTTTTATTTAATATAAGCTCTATTCACTCTCAAAATTTAATATCTGCTAATTCTGACTCTTATTCTTTTTTGAATAATTATCAATTAGATAAAAAAGACTCTATTCATAGTCCTCAAAGAGCAGCTATATATTCCTCACTATTACCTGGACTGGGACAAGGTTACAATCATAAATATTGGAAAATACCTATTATTTATGCTGGATTAGGCGGCTCTGCATATATGTTTATAGCTAATCATAAAAAATTTATTGATTACAGAGACGCAATAGAAATGAGATTAGATGATGATCCTACGACTATAGATCCTTACATAGATTTATATAGTTTAGATCAACTGACATATTACAAAGATTATTATAGACGCAACATAGAAATAAGTGCAATAGTTTTTGTAGGAGTTTACTTATTAAATATACTAGACGCAGTAGTAGATGCTCATTTGTATGGATTCAGTATTGATACAGATTTATCTATGATACCAGCTAATAATAACAATACCTTTGTGCCCACCGTTTCTTTAAAATATAATTTCAAAAATAGTAATAATGATAAAAATAGCTATCATAGGTTATGGTAAAATGGGTAAAGAAATTGAAAGCACTGCCCAAGATTTTAATTACCAAATAGTAAGTATTATAGACCAAAATAATAATTTGATAGACGAAATAAAAAAGCACAAACCTGATGTAGCAATAGAATTTACTAATGCAAATGCTGTAGTAAATAACATTAAAACTTGTGTAGATCTACATCTACCTGTTGTCTCTGGTACTACTGGCTGGGACAATGAAATAGAAGAAATAAAAAAATATACATTGCAGAATAATGGCAATGTACTCTGGGGAAGTAATTTTAATCTAGGTGTCAATTTGTGGTT
>JAGPGB010000083.1 GCA_018056215.1 Bacteroidales bacterium
TAACGATAGTGGTTTAAAGAGGTGTTGAAGTTGATAATATTTTTCAATGTTATCAAAAATCAAGTATTATTAAAATAATTTATATATTTGTAAAAATTTAATAATTATGAACAAAATATTTGAAAATCCAACTGAGGTTTTTGCTCTTACTAAAGAAGGTACACGCGAATTATACGACAATCTATATGATGAAATGATTCAAGAAGGTAAAGATGTAGTCGATTACCAAGAAATCAAAGCTATGTCTACTGGTGTACTTTGTCCTGATTGTAATAGTAGCCATGTAATCAAAAATGGCTTGCAAAGTGGAGTACAAAACTATCGCTGCAAAACCTGTGGCAGACAATTCAGAGTTACCACTGGCACTTTTATGTATGGTGTTCATGAAAAGGGGAAAATGCTAGAATACATAAAATGTATGAGTGCAGGCATGAGCTTGAGGGAGTGTGCTAGGATTGTACATATTAGTCTCACAACGAGTTTCTTTTGGCGACATAGAATATTATGTGCAATGCAATCTTTTGAAGATAATGTCAATTTCTTTGGAGTAGTAGAATTAGAAGAGCTTCTAATGAATTATTCTGAGAAAGGTAAAAAGAAACGAAATAAAAAAGAGTTAAAAAAGTTAAAGAAAAAGAAGCCAACAAAAGTGGCAGTATTAGCTGCCACAGATAGAAGTGGAAATATACTTTTTAAAAAATTAGAAGATAATCGAGTGCAAGCTGATCATATATCTGATTTTCTAAAATCACGAATATCTGATAATTCAGTGATATGTGGCAGTAATAAAAAAGCTTTCAAGACAGTAAATGCCGAGCACATCAAACACAAAGAAATAACTAACAAAAATAAGATGAAGCAAGGTATATACAGTGTATCAACTGTTCATAAGAAAATTACAGATTTTGTTGGCTGGATATATTACAAGTTTCGTGGAGTGGCAACAAAATATTTAACAAACTACATAATGTGGTTTGTGGTGAAGGGGAAGTATCTGGCTGAGAAGATAATAGAAGATACAGGGAGGATACTGAACTTGGCGGCGTCGGACAGGCAAGCGTGGGAGCGATACAGTGCTTTGATGTCATTAACATATTTAATCTATAACATTTAATTTTTCGTTATTTTTTTAACTTTCCACCCCACAACTCATTTTACTTACTATCTATTTTTTATATTTCATTTATCTCCAGTTTATACAATATTTAATATTTTGCTTCGTTTGTAATTAACAATTTTTAAAATTTTTTAATATTTTTACAAATAATTTTTAGAATAATTAAATTAGTTTTAATATTATTTAAGGAATAGTTATGTTTAAATTCATGTATCCTAATAGAGCTTGGTTATTGCTTTTAATACTCTTTTTTTTGTTTATCTTTATTTTATTTTATAAGCAAAGAAAAAAATGGATTGATAAAAATTTTGATAAAAATAATTTTAAACAAATTTCTTATGATTTTTCTTTTAAGAAGGTAATTACTAAATTTACTTTATTTACTTTGGCTTTTATTTTTATTGTTATTGCTCTTATGAATCCTTTGGAGCCTAAAAAAACTGTTACTACTGCTAAAAAAGAAGGTGCAGATATCTTTATTATTTTAGATATTAGCAATTCTATGCTTGCAGAAGATATTAAACCTAATAGATTAGAGAAATCTAAGCAAATAATAAAAACTTTGCTTTTAAAGTTAGGTTCAGATAGAGTAGGAATAGTCCTTTTTGCTGGAGATGCATTTGTATATTTACCTTTGACAATTGATTTATCTATTGCTAATATGATGATTTCAGAAGCAGATCCTCAATTATCTCAACCTCAAGGCACTAATATTAATTCTGCTCTTTCTACTACTTTTTATGCTATTGAACGTTCTAAAGTTAAAAAACCTATGGTTATTTTGTTTAGTGATGGCGAAAATTTCGAAGATGATCCTAATGAAATTCTAAAAAGATATTCTGACAATAATATTCCTATTTATGTCGTTGCTTTAGGTACTCCAGAGGGAGCTCCTATTCCTATTAAACAAAATGGTAATGTCATTAATTATAAAAGAGATGCTAATAATAACATAGTTACTTCTACTCCAAATATTATGCTCCTTAGTTCTATAGCTAGTGCTACTGATGGTAAACTTATTGATTATCAAAACATTAACAAAGCTCATGAAATTCTATTTGATGAAATTAAAAAATTTCAAGCCTCTAAAGGGGTAGAAGCTTATATAGGCCAATATCAATCTGTATATCTATGGTTCTTGATTCCAGCTTTTTTAATCCTTTTGTTCGATTTTTTATTATCTGAGCACAAAGATAAGTGGCAATATAATTTCCAAAAGTTTATTCATAAAAATTTAGACGCATGAGATTATTTGTTTTTTTTATACTGATTTTTCTTTGTTTTGATTTTTCTTTTTCTCAAAATGAGAAAAATATTAATGGGGATATTTTTTTATTTCAAGGTAATACTGCTTATAGAAAAGGAGATTTTCAACAAGCTGAGGAATTATATCGCAAAGGTCTTTTAATGCCGTCAGAACATAAATCTCAAGGTTATTTTAATTTAGCCAATTCATTATATAATCAAAAAAAATATGATCTAGCAGAGAATGAGTATATTAATGCTATGAATTTATTAGATAAAAATAATAATTTTGCTAAAAGTAAAATTTATTATAATATTGCTAATTTGTATTTAGAACAAAAAAAATATGATAAAGCTATTGATTACTATATTAAAGCATTGACTATAAATCCTTTAGATAACGATGCTCAATACAATCTTAATTATGCTTGGAAAATGATGCAACAATCGAAAAAAAATAATAATAAGGATAAAAACAATCAAAATAAAAACGATCAAAATAAATCTGATAATGATAATCAAAACAATCAAGACCAACAAGATAATCAAAACCAGCAGAATCAACAACAGAATAATAATGAAAATAAGCAACAAAATCAAACTAATAAGCAAAATCAAAAATCAATGAGTAAAGAAGAAATAGAAAGACTGCTAAAAGCTATGCAACAAAAAGAATTACAAACTCAACAACAGCTCCGCGATACTTTGAATTATAGTAAATCAAAAAGCTCAATAGAAAAAGATTGGTAATGATGAAACGAATAAGTTTTTTATTTTATTTTTTATTAATTTTCAATAGTTTATTTGCTCAATCGTTTACTGCAAGCACAGATTTTTCTTCAGTACCTATTAATCAATCTTTTGATGTTGTTTATGAACTTCAAGGAGCTAATGCTACTAGATTTGTTAGACCAGATTTTGAACCTTTCAGAGTAGTTGGCCAACAAAGCTATACAGGTGGTGGAATGACTGTCATTATAAATAATAAAGTTATTAAAGATGGGAGTAATTCTCAAAAGTGGATTTTTACTCTTCTCCCTACTAAAGTAGGCTCTTTTACTATACCTCCAGCTAAAGTTTTAGTAGATAATAAATGGTTAGAAAGTAATTCTATAACAATTAAAATTACTCAGGCTGGTTCGGCTACTAATAAAAATTCTCAAGCATCAAAATCTAATACTCAATCAAATAAATCAGAAAATATTCCTCAATTAGAGGATGGTGAAATTTTCCTTAAAGCAGAAGTTAATAAATCTAATGTTTATTTGGGTGAACCGGTAATCCTTAATTATTACATTTACACTCGCGTTGATGTTCGTCAATATGGTATTAATAAAACTCCATCTTTTAAAGGTTTCTGGAGCGAAAATCTTATTGATAATAATACAAATGCCAAAACTACTGAAAAAATTATCAATGGCAAACGTTATGTCGTAGCTCACATTCGTAGCATTGCTCTTTATCCTCAAGAAACAGGTAATCTAAAAGTAGATCCATTAGAAGTAGAAGCCATTATTGTTAGGCCAGTAGCACAGAGAGACCCTTTTGATGTCTTCGATGATTTTTTTAATGATCCTTTCAGTTTTGATCCATTTAGTATGATTAGTCCTTCTTTGATTACTCAACCAGAAAAAATTACTCTCAAAAGTAATCCTATTCAAATTCATGTTAAACCATTACCTAATGGCGCTCCTGCTAGCTTTTCTAATGCTGTTGGCAATTTTACTGTCAGTGCTTCTTTAGAAAATGATAGATGTTTCCTTGGTGAAAATATCGTTTACAATTTAATGATTTCTGGTAAAGGTAATCTACCTTTGATTAATCCTCCACAATTTCAATTACCTGATAATTTTCAAGTTTTTGATCCTGAGATTGAAGATGCTTTTACTAAATCTAATACTGGCATCTCTGGTACACGTACCTTTAAATATATTATAAATCCACTCAAAGCAGGTAGCTACACTATTCCACCAATAGAATTTTCTTTTTTTTCTATACATGATGGTAAATTCATTACTGTTAAAACTCCTGAATTTAATATTCAAGTTTTTGATCCAAGTAATGCTAATAAAAATTCTCAAGTTGCTATTACTAATCTAAAAGATGATATTCAGTATATTACTCCTATCAAATGTCTTAGCATTTTTGATAAATTGATTTATAACAAATTATTTGCTATTTCATTGTTTATTATTCCTCTATTATTGATTATTTTGGTTTCTATTTTTTATAGAAAACGCTTAAAAATCCTTGCAGACTTTAATTTACAAAAACAAAAAAAAGCAGATAGAGAGGCTCGTAAACGTCTTAAGGATGCTTATAAATTTATGAAAGAAAATAACTCTAAACTGTTTTTTGAACAATTACTTTCTGCTCTTTGGCAATTTATTTCTGATAAATATGTAATTCCTATTTCTAAATTAAATATCGACTCAGCTAAAGAAATTATGAAAGAACATAATGTAGATGAAAGCATAATTAACGAATTACTTTCTTTTATCAAAGAATGCCAAATGTATGCTTATGCTCCTACGAATTCTAGTGTAGACCTGAAATATTTTTATAAACGTGCTTTTGAATTTATTAGAAAAAAGATTTAAAATATGAAAAAAATAATTCTTACTATATTATTGATTTTTATTTGTGGTGTGATAAGTTCTTTTGCTAATAAAGAAACCAAAGCTTTATTGCTAAAGGCTGATAGCGCTTATAAATCTCAAGATTTTAAAACTGCTTATCAAATATGGGAATCTCTTATTAATAAAGGGTACATTACTGATGAGTTATACTATAATATGGGTAATGCCTCCTATAGAATGGGCGATATATCCACTGCTATTTGGTTTTATAAAAAAGCTATTTTATTATCTAGATATAACAATAATGCTAAAGATAATCTCAATTTGTTAGTAAATAAAGGATATGCTCAGCTCTTGCCTCAACCTATGGGTTTTACTGCTTTTGCAAATAATATCCTGACAGCTATTCCTTATAATATTTTATTTTGGGTTACCTGGTCTGTCTTTGTTCTTTTGAGTTTATTCATTTTTTTATTTACTTTCAAAAAAAATTCCAATCGTGGTCATTTATTCTGGCTAATTGTTTTTTCTACTATTTTCTTCATTTACTTTTTTAGCAGTTTTATTTATCAAAATAT
>JAGPGB010000084.1 GCA_018056215.1 Bacteroidales bacterium
CAAACAGGCATGATTTCTATTAAAAATATATTAGGACAAGATGTTTACAAAGAAAAAATTAATAAAACTCTAAATGCTAATATTCCTGTTTATAACTTGGATAATGGTATATATATCATAGAATTTAATAGTAATGACACATATTTTTCAAAAAAATTAATTGTGAAACATTAATGATAATAAAATTTTCTTAATAAAAAAAGCTCTCAAATTGAGAGCTTTTTTTATTGGTATAATCATAATGAATTTTTTAAATGCGATAGTTAAAAAATTTTTATTTTAGAAAGATAATGTTAATTTTACAATAAATTATAAAAAAATATATATAATATAAAAAAATAAATTATTTTTGCAAGTTAAAAAATTTAAAAAAAATAATTATGAAAGAAAATTTGATAAGATTAGGAATTTTTTATGATGGTAATTATTTATTACACGTTAGCAATTATTATAACTATTTTCATGAAAGGAAAAGTCGAATAAGTTTGCATGGTTTACATAAATATATCAAATATTATGTATCGAGTATAGAAGATATAGATACGAAATATGTAACAATTACAGAGAGTCATTATTTCAAGTCTAGACTAAGTGTAAAGGAAATTGGTAATAAACAAAATCAATTATTTTTTGATAGATTGTTTGATGATGTATTAATGATGGAGAATGTAGTAGCACATTATCATCCAGTGAGAAATATCCAAGGAATAAAAATGGAAAAAGAGATAGGGATGAATCTAGCTCTGCATGCATATGAGATTGCGAGTAATAACAAAATAGACTTATTAGTTTTAGTAGCATGCGATGGAGATTATGTGTCATTGATTAAAAAGATTAATGGATTGGGAATAAAAGTTTTATTAGTATCATGGGATTTCGAATATACTGATGATCAAAATTACCTAAGAATGACTAAAACATCACAAGATCTAATAGAAGAAACTACATATCATTTAGCTTTGAATGAAATAATAGATGATCCTGCAAATAAAGGTAATGCTTTTGTAGAAGGCTTATTTGTTTCTAAATTAGATCGTAGATATGACATTCCTCAATATTTTGATGAGGTTGATAACGAAGATTTATCCACATTAGAAAGCGATAATGAAACACATGAAAGCTCGATTTTGTCTCTTAAAAATGGCTATGGATTTATCAAATATCCTCCAAATAATTTATTTTTTCACTATCAATCGGTACAAGATGGTGATTTTAATGAATTACAAATAGGTGATGAAGTCGTTTTTGAAATTGCCAAAAAAGATAATGGTGAAGAGCTAGCAATTAATGTAAGACCTAAAAAAAATAATTCAATAGAAAATTTAGAATTTTAAAAAAATTATATTTTTTTTATCGATACTCTCATTTGTCTCTAGGAGCAAATTTAAATATTTTTGATGGATTTAGGTTTATTAATGGTAATGAGTCTCATCTACATTATATACTTCTTTGCTTGTTTTTTGGTCAAACAAAAAATATTTAGAAATAGCACTGGCTTTGATTTCGCCATTTTGGATGATTTTAGATTCTATAAAAGCAATGTTTCTTTTATGTTCAATTAATTTTCCTTGAATATAGATTTTTTCATTAGTAGAAATTTTTTTATGATATCTGACGTTTAGCTCCACAGTCATACCTGCTCTGCCAATTTTAGATATTATCACCCAGCTGCCAACTTCGTCTAATAATGTAGCTACTATTCCACCGTGAACTACACCATGCCAGCCTTCATAATTTTTGTTTGCAATCCATTCAGACTCTACATAGTCTCCATAATCGTAAAAATCTAATTGCAATCCGACTGGATTTTTTTCTGAGCATCCAAAGCAGAAGTCGTCTTGCTGATTCCAAGATTCCTTTTTTATCTTTTTCATTTCATAAATTTTTTTGAATATTCATCGATGAAATCTTTCTCTTCTTTTGATAAAGAGTTTTCACCTTCTTTATTTATTTTTTCTAAAATTCTATTAATTTCATTTTCTAGTTCTTTTCTTTTATCATAGTAGTCATAGTCATTAATTGGAGGTTTCTCATATAAAATATTTTTTTTAAAAGAAAATTTTTTTGATAATCGAGTAGATATAAATCCTAAAATTGCTGATATGATAGAGACTACTATTGAGCTTAAAAGCAGATCCATATTGGTAAATAATATAATTATAATGTATAACAATAAAAAGATGTTTGAAATAGTTCCTAAATTAATTTTTCTATTTTTAAATTGCAAGTAAATACCATTATTTGATATGATAGACCAAGCTAATATTGCACAAGTAAATAATGTTAATCCACCCCAATTATGTAGATTGAATGACCATTGTATAGCTGCAAAACCGCCGCCAAAGCTTGCTAAAAGCCACAAGATTATAAATTCCCACCATTTAATATTTGTCAAAAAATATCTGGCACAGAGATATAATATTAAACAATTCAAAACTAATTCCCATAAATATACGTGAATAAAAGGGTGTAATAGTAATGTAAGAAAAAGATTATTTGCATTAGG
Source organism: Bacteroidales bacterium (assembly GCA_018056215.1). Lineage (GTDB taxonomy): Bacteria > Bacteroidota > Bacteroidia > Bacteroidales > DTU049 > DTU049. The sequence continues at coordinate 2,507 of JAGPGB010000084.1, forward strand.
TAATAAATATGTAGTAAGAGTATCTGGGAATATTGCTAATAATGCAGACAATATTATTGAAATAATTAAAATACTATAAATAGTTATTCTTTTCCAAGACAGATGCATAGTAAAAAAAATAATTTTTTAATAATAAAATTTATATGGTTTAAAGCGATAGCCCCAGATGAGCATAAGAATGAAACCGAATAACATGCCACCTAAATGAGCAAAATGAGCTATACCACTATGTGGCTGATAAACACCAGCAAAAAATTCAAAAGCACCATAAATAATGACAAAAACTATCGCTCTCACTGGTAAAAGTCCATAAATAAATACTGGTACATTAGGAAACATTAGTCCGAATGCAAGTAAAATACCAAAAATAGCTCCTGAGGCTCCTACCATTGGCACATTCATCATCATTGCTAATAAACTATTCAAAGAATTAACTGTAAGCGGAGCTACAGAATCCCAATTACTCAGTAATTCATTAACCTTATTAGGATCATAAATGTTAGCGAAATATTTATCTAAAATTGCAATGAAATCTTGCTGATTTAAAGTTTGAGAATATAAGGTAATAGCTTTTTGAATATTAGTAAATTCTATATAATTAACTCCTAACTGGAATAAAGAGGCCCCTAATCCTGTAATAAAATAAAAAATTAAAAATTTCTTTGTTCCCCATACATTTTCTAGCATATATCCAAACATCCATAGAGCAAACATATTAGAAAATAGATGCATAAAACTGCCATGCATAAACATATAAGTAATAAATTGATACCATCTAAAATATGGAGATGCTGGATAGTGCAAACCGAGCATATTCACTAAATCTATTCCTCTATTTGCAAAAACTAATGTAGCTAGATAAAAGATTACATTTATGATAAGTAAATTTTTAACAGCAGGTGGAAATAAAGAGAAACTTGATGGTCCGAAAAGTCTATTATCATTCATAAAATTGAATTAATTGTAATAAATTATTTAACGACAAAATTATAAAATTATTTTTACCTCCAATTCCTTTTTGAGGATCAGGTAACGAAAATAATTCAGATAAAATATTATTGATTGAGTCTGGTGTTAATGTCATTAACTGTTTTTTAGCACCATGCAAGGCTAAACTAATGTATAGTTTATTAATATTTATGGCAGCTCCAGTTTCAGGCAATTCTAATATTTGATATACAAAATCTTCGATATCTTCTTCTTTAATGTATCCATGTGCAGGTACACCTATAGCTTGGAACTGATTGTTGGAAATTTTTTCAAATTTAAATCCTAAACTTTCTAATGTTGATTGTACTGATAAAAATGTCCCTAAAAATTTAGAATCTATAGTTATTATAATAGGGAATAAAACTTGTTGAGATTCAGAATTTATATTATTTTTATTTTTAGATAACTGTTCGAAAATTAATCTTGCTAAAATCGCCTCAATATCTCCTACTAAGATGCCATCTTTCATTTTAGTTATCAATATTCTATTATCAAACACTTGAAATTCTAAATTATCATAGTTTATATTAGAATCGTTTTCAATTAAAGAAATTTCATTAAAAAGATCTTTATAATTTTCATTAATTATATCTCTTTGAGTATTGATTTTTTGATTAAAAAGTTGAGTAGTATCAGTTAGAGGATGCTTAGGGAAATCAAAATTGCTTTTAGAAGAATTAATAGAAAAGATGTGAGTAGGAATAGCATCAAAATCGAGGTCTGGCATTAAACCACTAATTCCGAGAGCTTTTTTAGTCAAACTATTCAGTGTAGCAGCTATCAAATGCTCATCTTGAAATTTAATTTCGATTTTGCTGGGATGCACATTTACATCTAATTTATTGGGCGGTAGGGTAATAAAAAAAACATATGCTGGGAAAGTTTCTTTATCGATCAGGCCTTCATAAGCTTTCATAATCATTTGATGAAAATAAGGACTGCGGAAATACCTACCATTAGCATAAAAATATTGATTACCACGATTTTTTTTGGCAGCAGTAGGATTAGAGATAAAACCTTTTATTGTAGCAAAAGGGAACTCTTCCTCAATATATAAAAGTTTAGAATCATATTGTTTACCAAAGATATCAATAATGCGTTGTTTAAGATTTGTAGGTAGCAATTTTATTTTTAATACATTATTATCTGTTAAAGAGAAAGCTATATTGGGATTAGGGATGGCGATGCGATAGAATTCTTCCCAAATATTTTTCATTTCTACATTGTCAGATTTTAGAAAATTACGTCTAGCAGGTACAGAATAAAACAAATCTTTTACTAAAATATTCGTCCCTTTGGGACAAGCAGCAGGTTCGATTTTTAATATTTTACTATTTTCTACCAAAGCATGCGAGCCAATTTCGCGATCCTCTGGTCGAGTGAACATTTCTACACGTGACACAGCAGCTATAGATGCCAGAGCCTCTCCACGAAATCCATACGAATATAAATCATATATATCATTAATATCATAAATTTTAGATGTAGCATGTCGCTCAAAGGCTAAAGATACATCTTCAGGATATATTCCTTGTCCATCATCTATCACTTGAATAAGTGTTTTGCCTGCATTTTGGATAACAATATCTATATTTGTAGCTTGTGCATCAATAGAGTTTTCTGTCAATTCTTTGACAACTGAAGCTGGTTTTTGTACAACCTCTCCAGCAGCTATCTGATTGATTATTTGCTCTTTTAATATTATTATACCACGTTTAGTATTATCCATTTGAAAATTTTAGATTTTTTTAAGAAAATATGAATAATAAAAGTAAGATTAATATTATGACAATAGTAATTAATCTCATATTAGATTTTTTTTTCTTATCAAGATTTTTTTTCCATTTAAAGTCTAACTCTCTACGCAATCTTTCTCTTTCGAATTGTTGCTTTTCTTCATCACTCCACTCTGGGTTGACCTTATCAGTAAATCTTGGTTTATATTGAAATTGTTTTGGTTTAGATGATGGGGAAAAAATACTCATATTTTTTTACAAAATTACAAAAAATTTT
>JAGPGB010000085.1 GCA_018056215.1 Bacteroidales bacterium
AGCATATGATGGTAAATATATGTGGGTAATAGATGCTGCTTCAAATAAACTTGTCAAGTTTAATCCATTTGATGGTACATCTATATTAGAATTTTCTGCTCCAGCTCCTGGTTGCACAGGTTTGACTTTCGATGGCGAAAATATCTGGATTGCAAATAATTATAGAAATGAAATTTATCAAGTATCTCCACAAGATGGTAATGTAATTATTTTAACATCTTCTCCTAATGAATATCCTCGGGGTATGGCATATGATGGCAATTATTTATGGCTTGTAGATAGTCAAACAGATACGATTTATCAAATGAAAAAAAGTGATGATGATAATTTCATTAGAGGCAAATATAGAACTGCTAAGCTCATTTTCACTCAAACAGCTATGAATTTCGGACCAGGAAAAGCAACTACTATTGATTTATATTTCGCTATCCCACATTCTATGGATAATCAAGATATAATAGGTGAAGTAGAATTTTCTATTAATCCAACAAAAATTTTAACTGATAAATGGGGACAACAAATAGCTTATTTCCATTTTGATAATGTGAAAGCAGGTGAAAAAGTTCTTGTAGATATGTATGTAAAAGCTAAAATGTATGATACTCGCTACTTTATTTATCCTGATAAAGTAGGTTTTTTAAATGAAATTCCAAAAAAATTAAAGGATACATATTTAGTAGATGACGAAAAATATGATTTTAATAATCCAATCATTCGAAATGCACTTAAAGAAGCTATAGGTAATGAAACTAATGTGTATAAAATCGTAAAAGGAATTTATTATTATTTACATGAGAAATTGTATTATGAGCGTTCTGGAGGTTGGAATACTGCTCCTACAGTATTAGAAAGAGGCAATGGCTCTTGTTCTGAATATACTTTTGTCTTTATATCTATGTGTAGAGCTGCTGGAGTACCTGCGAGATATGTAGGATCAGTAGTGGAAAGAGGTGAATCTGCATCTATGGATGAAGTTTTTCATAGATGGGTAGAAGTATATTTACCTAATTACGGGTGGATACCGGTTGATCCATCAGGTGGTGATGAAGCTTTACCAGCTGATAAAGCACGGTATTTTGGTTTTACAGGACGCAGATTTTTAATTACTACTACTGGTGGTGGCAATTCCGAATATCTAGATTGGAATTATAATGGTAATATTCATTTCACTACAGAACCACAAACTTTTATTGTTACTGAAGCTTTTGGCGATTGGGATACTATAGATTAAGTTTTACTTTTGTATAACTAAAATATTATTAGTTTTTATCCGGTTATTCTCTTTTATTCTATAATAATAAATACCTTCTGGAAGTAGTGATAAATCTATGCTATTGTTTAGAATATTTTCTTGTAAAACCCTTGCTCCTAAAGAATTAAATATTTCTAAAGTTAAATCATTTTTCAAATCCAGATTTAAATTTGCTATACCACTTGTTGGATTAGGATAAAGTAAAATATTGTTATTTTCTACTAGCTCCTCTATGCCTACAGGAGTAGCTACATAAACTGCTATCATACTAGCACTATCCACAGCATTATTCATATCAAAAAAAGTATATCTAATGATAGAAGTTCCCAAATGACCTTTAGGATAGTATTCACCATAAAAATCAGTACTATTCATAGAATGAGCTGGTATAGTAATATATTTTGTAGAAACCAAAACAGATGCATCATAGCACATTACCCAGCAAAAACTATTTTCTGTGCCAGGGACTAAACTAATTTCTGTTTTTTTTACCTTTACATTTATATTATTATCACTTATATTTTCTACGGCTAATTGCACATATTGTGCAATATATTGACTACTATCCATAAAAAAATATATACTATCATCATTTCCAAGTAGCTCACTATTGTAATATAGTCTAAGTGAATTTTGTGAAAATGCAAATAATGATGGGATTAATAATATAATAAAAGTATAAATTTTTTTCATAATTATTTTTTTTACAAAATTGCAAAATCTTTTTTAAAATTACTCAATATTTTTATTTAGGTTTAGAAAATGTATCATAAATGATTTTATATTTCTCACATAATAAGTTCAAATCATATGTCTGCAAGGCATTATCACGTATAACTTTAGAATCAAACTTTGTATTTTTTAGTCGTTGGCAAGCGTTAGTAAATTGATCTACATCAAACTTATCAATGACAACTCCACATTTATCATTTTCTATTTCATCAAGGTCACCTATACCTTTATTGGTAATGACTGGTTTGCCCATAGCTAGTGTTTCCACCAATTTAATGGGGGATCTCCCCTTTTTAGAAAAATTATTTAGAAAAAATATAACATGAGCAGCTAGATTGATATATTCTGGCATAGCTGCTCTAGGCACATTATATATTATCTCCACCTCATCATGCCAATCATATTTGTCTATTTTTTCTAAAATTTCAGAATTTTTGCTATAAAGTATTAGTATGAAATTAGACGGTGAAAAGAAATTTCTATATACATTATAAAAGCTTAACATTTCATCAAATAGATACCAGTTTTCGGCAGTACCGAAATATAATAAATTGTTTATCTGTTTTTCATTATGGGACTTGATTTTAGCAGGATCGAATAGATCTATATCTGTAGCACAAGGTATCACATATACATTATTGGGTGAGACTTTGAAGTGGTTTATTAAATAATTTTTTGCAGCATTAGTTAGTACTACCACAGCATCAGAATTAGTAATCCATAATCTTTCTTTTTTCTTAAAATAATTATATACGGCTCTATATATAGGATTATTAAGTGACCATAAATGTCCATCTACACGTTCATCAGCCCAAAAGCCTCTCATATCAAAAATTATTGGAATATTATTTTTTTTAGCTATGCTAAATGCCATCATCATTGGTATATAGCTACGTACATGTATAGCTGATATATTGGGATTATATTTTAGAATTTTTCTAATTTTCTCTTTACCTTTATCAATATCATAGAGTGTAGATAAGACTGCAGGAGTTTTAGTGTAATCTTCTGGATACCAAATCCAGTTATTTTTTTCAATTTTCTCCCATATTTTATCTTCATTTGTAGCCAATCTTTCTTTCTTTTCAAAACTTAAAATATGATAACTAATACCATTTTGTGATAATTTTTCTAAATAAGGTAATACTTGTGATTGAGATACGGGATCAGACAATCCATCGTATGTAACATATAAAATGGTTTTGCTATTTGGTTTCATAGTTTATGAGATTCTAAATAAAAATTTAATATATATAAATTCCATATTCTACCTGCTAGATATTCAATATTTTCATTATAAAAATTTGAAATTAAACTATTTACAAAATTATAATTTATAAAATTAAAAATAGAGCTTTGATGATTAGTCAATGAAGAAGTAATATTATCTTTTAACTCATTTTGGCACCAATTAGCTATCGGAATAGAGAACCCTTTTTTGGGTCTATCATATAGCTCTCTAGGTAGATAATCTGATAAAATGTCTTTTAGCATTATTTTTAATTGATTACCATGCATTTTATATTTTATAGGTATAGACCAGGCTAAATCGGCTAATTCGGTGCTTAACAATGGTGGACGTAGCTCTAAAGTGTTTGCCATGCTAGCTCTATCAACTTTTACTAATAAATCATCTGGCAAATAATATGTAAAATCAAACCATTCCTGCTTTAGAATAGGATCATCTATATTTATATTTGAGAAATTTAATTGGAAATCTTGATTTAATAAATCTTTTAGCTGCCAACTAGTGAAATAGTTATTTTCAATAGAATAAATATTAGAATGCAATTCCTCTTTAATATCAAAAAATTGTGCCCATCGATTAAATCTCTGTGAAGGAATATTTTTGAATATAGCACTAGCAAATGGTTTTAGGCTACTAACTGCTGTATTTGTTAATCTTTTAGCCCATCTATACATACCATACCCTAGAAATAATTCATCCCCGCCATCACCAGATAGAGCTACTTTCACATAATGGCTTGCAAATTGGCTAATAGCATGAGTAACTAAAAAACTAGAATCTGCTAATGGTTCATCCATTTTTAATAGAACATTTTCTAAATTTTTAGTCAAAAAATCATAATCCACCATTAGAGGCATATATTCTATGTCAAGGAAATCAGCTATTTTTCTAGCATAATCTCCTTCATTAAAATTTTTATCTTTTTGCTCGATAGTAAATGCTGTTATTGGATTAGTTTGATTTTTAGCAGCTATGCTAGCCACTAGACTGCTATCAATGCCGCCAGAAAGCAATACTCCTATCTTCACATCGCTTACGAGCGTTCCTTTTACAGCATTTTCTATAACTTGTTTTACTTGCTCTCTTGCTTGCGAATATGTAATATTTTGATTATTTATAACATCAAAATAATGATATTGATGCAGTTCGAAATTATCAGATTTGACTTTTGCAAAATGGCCTGCAGGGAATTTATTTACTTGTGAAAGAATAGTAAAAGGATGTGGTATATATCCTAAATGTAAATAATAAGCTACAGCCATATCATCTACAGATGTTTTAGGCAAAATTTCATAAAAAGCTTTTAATTCTGAAGCGAAACAAAAATAATTATCAAATTTAGAAAAGTATAATGGTTTAATGCCAATGGGATCTCTAGCTAAAACTAATGATTGTTCGTTTTGGTCCCAAATAGCTATACTAAACATACCATCTAGTTTATCAAAAATCGCTTCACCCTCTATGGAGTATAGTTCTAATATCATAGCTGTATCAGAATATGATCTTAATTGTTTAAATGATTCTGGATATTTATGAGAGAAATAATATTTGATATCATTATAGTTGAATAATTCTCCATTATAAACAATGGTATACCTGCCATTTATAGATGTCATAGGTTGATTAGCATTATCGCTAAGATCTATAATAGATAATCGTTGGTGCCCAAGAGCAATATTTGTACTTACAAAAAAATTATTAGCATCTTTGCCTCTATGAGCCATGCTATTAGTAAATGGATGAATTTGTTGTAAAAAATCATCATTTGCATTTGAGCAATATATACCAGCTATGCCACACATAAAAATTTGCTTAAAAATATTAACTGCTTATCCACTTATCTAGGTTAATAAGATTAGAATAATCTACTAAAGTATTATATTTGTCCCAAAAATCTTTATTAGGTCTATAGCCTTCGTCATCATTAGAATATTCTTCTTTTATTCTCAACAGATAATACATAGGAGTGGGGCCTTTATATTTTATAGAGATTTCGCCTCGATATTCTACGTCAAAAAAGTCTTTTAGTAGTTCATATGTAGTAGCAGAGATATTAATTTTATTACTTTCACATGTACTTTGCAATCGATTAGCTGTATTTACGGTATCACCCCAAATATCAAAAGCAAATTTTCTTTTTCCTACAACGCCAGCTACTACTTCACCTGTATTAATGCCGACGCGCAGTTTCCATCTCTCATTTTCTGGATTAATTTTATAAAATTTTTG
>JAGPGB010000086.1 GCA_018056215.1 Bacteroidales bacterium
TTTATTTTTGTAAAAAATAATTTCTTTATGAAAGGAATAATTTTAGCTGGTGGTTCCGGTACTAGACTTTATCCTATTACTCTGGCTATTAGTAAGCAACTTTTACCTGTTTATGATAAGCCTATGATTTATTATCCTTTGTCTACTCTTATGATGGCTGGTATTAGAGATATTTTAATCATTTCTACTCCTCAGGATTTACCTAATTTTCAAAAATTGTTAAAAGATGGTTCTCAATGGGGTTGCTCATTATCATATGCAGAGCAGCTTGTCCCTAATGGATTAGCTCAAGCTTTTGTAATTGGTGAGTCTTTTATAGCTGATGATAAGGTTTGTTTGATACTCGGCGATAATCTATTTTTTGCTAATGGTTTTGCTAAATTATTACAAAATTGTAATGATCCAGATGGAGCTATTATTTTTGCTTATCATGTTTCTGATCCTCAGCGTTATGGTATTGTAGAGTTTGATGATAATTTTAATGCGATTTCCATTGAGGAGAAACCCGTAAATCCTAAATCTAATTTCGCTATTCCTGGGTTATATTTTTATGATAATAATGTTATTAATATTGCAAAATCTCTAAAACCAAGTGCTAGAGGTGAATATGAAATTACTGATGTTAATAAAGAATATTTAAAACTTAATAAATTAAAAGTTAAAGTTTTATCTAGGGGTACTGCTTGGTTAGATACTGGCACTTTTGAGAGCTTATTGCAAGCTTCGCAATTTGTTCAGGTGATCGAACAAAGACAAAATCTAAAAATTGGTTGTATTGAAGAGGTGGCTTTTAGGATGGGATTTATTGACGCAATTCAATTAAAAAATTTGGCAATTCCTCTTTTAAATAGTGGTTATGGTAAGTATTTGTTATCTATTTTAGATAATTAGTTTAAGTTAAAATTTTAAATATTATGATACATATTTTAGTAACTGGTGGTGCAGGATTTATTGGTAGCTCTTTGGTAGAAAAATTACTTAGTAATCCAGATTTTTTTGTAATTGCAGTAGATAATTTATCCACAGGATCTTTAGAAAAATTACCTAAAAAAAATCTTGATAGGTTTAGATTTATTAAATTAGATGTAAATAATTATAATGATATTAGTGCGGTATTTTTTAGTTATCCTATAGATTATGTCTTTCATTATGCTGCTGTAGTTGGTGTACAACGTACTTTAGAGCAGCCTTTTAATGTTTTAAAAGATATTTATGGGACAGAAAATATCTGTAAACTATCTAAAAATACTAAAGTAAAACGTGTCTTTTATAGTTCTAGCTCTGAGGTTTATGGTGAGTCAGTAGAATTTCCACAAAATGAAGATACTACACCTCTTAATGCTCGACTTCCTTATGCAGCTGTTAAAAATTTAAGTGAAATTTATCTTAAAACTTTTAATCAAGAGTTTGGCTTGCAATATTCAATATTTCGGTTTTTTAATACTTATGGTCCTAAGCAAAATCCTGATTTTGTAATTAGTAAATTTATCAGACAGGCTTTCAAAGAAAAGAAAATTACTATTTATGGTGATGGCTCTCAAACTCGTACTTTTTGTTATATAAATGATAATGTAGACGCTACTTATAATCATCTATTGCAATGCATAGAAAATCCCAATTTAGATCCTAAAATATTTAATATCGGTAATAATAATGAAACTACTGTCCTTGAATTGGCTAATTTAATTAATAAAATCACTAATGCTAATGCTGAATTGGTATTTTTGCCTGCCCTCAAAGAAGGGGATATGAAAAGACGTTTGCCAGATATTACTAAAATGAAGCAATTACTTAATAGGCCAATGACTTCTCTAGAAGATGGAATTAAAGAAATTCTAAAAGATACTAAGTTTATTCTTTAAAATTATTTTTTTTAAATATTTTAATTAATTTTGTAAAAAATATACGTTATGAACGATGTAAATAATCAAAACATGGATAGTGCTAATACACAAAAGTCTAGTAACAAAAAAACTGGTTATATTATTGTAATTATTTTGCTATTAATCACAAATGGTATTTTTATTTATCTTTATTTCAGTTCTCATAATAAATTCGAAACAGTTGTTATAGAGAATCAAAAGAATATGCAAATGTCTTTAGAGCTTAAAAATGAATTAGATAGTATAATGACAGAATATAACAATATTAAAGAAGAATATGGTTCTTTAAATATTAAATTAACTAATCAAGATAGTATAATACAACAGCAAGCTAAAGAAATTGAGAAATTAATAGCATCACAAGCTGATTATAATCGTATCAAAAGACAACTTGATAGATTGAGAAATATCACTCAAAGCTATGTTAATCAAATAGATAGTTTATATAGAGTTAATCAAGTCTTAACAGCAGAAAATGTTAAACTCAAAGAAGATCTGACAACTGAAATATCTAAATCAACACAATTAGCTACTATCAGTGATTCATTAACTAAAACTATTAATGCTGCTACTTATATGGTTGCATATAATGTAACTCCCATAGCTTATAGAACACGAGGGGATAAAGACATACCTACTGATAAAGCAAGTCGTACTAATAAATTTAATATTTGCTTCATTGTGGGCGAAAATAAATTAGTACCTCCAGGTGATTATACTTTATACATTCGCATTGCTAGACCTGATGGACTAATTTTAACTCAAGGTAGTTATAGTTTTGATTATCAAGGAAAAACTCTTCAATATTCTGAGAAAACTACTATTAAATACAATGGTAAAGCTCAAAAAATATGTCTTGATTATGCAAGAGATAATCTAAACCTTATCCCTGGCATATATTATTTTTCTGTTTTTACAAATGATTATGTATTAGGTGAGGGCAGTTTGAAATTAGAATAGTAATTCTTTTTGTTTCATTATCTCATAATGAAGAGTTTTATTGATTCTTTTTTTCAACTTTTTTATCCTAATTATTGTTTAGCTTGTAATAAACCTATTTTTAATAATAAAAATATTTTATGCGAAGAATGTTATTCACAATTAGGTTTTACTTATTTCGCTACTTATATTGAGAATCCACTTTACGAAAAATTTATTGGACAAGCAAACATCGAATATGCATTTGCACTGTGCTATTTCTACAAAGGAGGCATTCTACAACATTGTTTACATGCTCTTAAATATCAGGGACGTAAAGATGTAGGTATTTATTTTGGCAAATTGATTGGTAATGAACTTATAAATATTTATCCACATATAGATGTCATTATTCCCATTCCATTACATCCTAAAAAAGAAAAAATTAGAGGTTATAATCAAGCAGAAATGATTGCCAAAGGTATTAATCAGGTATTGAATGTTCCCATTAATACTAATGACGTTTTGAGAACTAAATTTACTGAAACTCAAACTAAAAAATCTAAATGGGAAAGATATGATAATCTTAATGGTGTCTTTGCAATTAAAAATACTCAAAAATTTGCTAATAAACATTTATTAATTGTTGACGATGTTATTACTACTGGGGCTACTACTGTATCACTAATAGAATTATTTCAAAATATACCAAACGTTAAAATTAGTGTAGCTTGTGTTGGTACACCAGATAAAATTTAAAACAGTTAATATTTTGTAATTTTACTTTTTTATTTTATAAAATGAGAGGAATTATCACTAAAAGTACAGGCAGTTGGTATTATGTCAAAATAGATAACACTTCAGAATTAATACCTTGCAGAGTAAGAGGTAAATTTAGACTTCAAAACTATAATACCACTAATCCCGTAGCAGTAGGTGACTATGTAGAAATATATGTTGAAGGAAATAAAAATGAAAAAACGGGAATAATTACTAATATTTATGATAGAAAAAATGCAATTTTAAGGAGAGCAACCAAATCTGGCGCTACCTATCAAATAATAGCTACAAACATTGATGGAGCTTTGCTAATGATAACTCCACATCATCCTTACACTCCTATGGGATTTATAGATAGATTTATTGTGCTAGCAGAGGCATATAACGTAGAGGTTAATTTAATATTTCATAAATGTGATTTATATAATGAAAATGATGAATATTTTAATACACTTTACAATATTTACAATCAGATAGGATACAAGATTTTTTTGACATCTATAATAACAAATGAAGGCATTGATGAATTAAAAAATTATATAAAAGACAAAACATTTCTACTATCTGGACAAAGTGGCGTGGGAAAGTCATCATTAATAAATAAATTAGACAGCTCTATACAAATAAAAACTCAAGAACTTTCTGATAAATATAAAAAAGGAAGGCATACAACTACTTTTGCTGAGATGCATTTTTTAAGCTCTGGCGGAGCTATAATAGATACTCCAGGTATCAAAGAATTTGGCATACCAAAGTTCGAAAAATGGGAACTAGGGCATTGGTTTAGAGAATTCAAACCTTTCATCTCTAAATGTAAATATAATAATTGTACACATGTTAATGAGCCAGGATGTGCAGTAATAGCAGCTGTAGAAAGTGGATTAATTAATCCTTTACGTTATAAAAATTACCTTAATATGTTGTTAGAAGATTTAAATTAATATATTTTTTTCTTTATTTCATTTTTTTTAAATAATATTGCAAATTATTTTTTATACAAAAATATTAAATTATTATATTTATTTCTAATGGAATACGAAAATAATCCTAAAAGTATCAAATATCATGTTAAAAAATATTTAATAAACAATATAGATTATTATAAAGGAAAAGAAGTATTAGATTTCCCTGCAGGTAATGGAATAACATCACGTATTTTAAAAGAAATAGGAGCTAATCCGATTCCTATGGATCTTTTCCCAGAATATTTCGAAATAAAAGGTATCACATGCCAAAGAGTAAATATAAAAGATGGGTTGCCATTAAATGATAAATCTGTTGATGCTATTATCTGCCAAGAGGGAATAGAACATTTTAGTGATCAATATGAAGCTTTGAAAGAATTTAACCGAGTTTTGAAAGATAATGGAATCCTTTTAATTACTACGCCAAATTATTCTAATCTCAGAGCTAAACTTAGTTATCTACTATCAGAAAGTGAAAGATTTAATACCAAAATGCCCCCTAATGAATTAGATAGTATTTGGATGGTAAACACTGATATTTCTGATGAAATATATTTTGGCCATATTTTTTTAATTGGTATACAAAAATTAAGAACTTTAGCCAAATTGTCTGGTTTCAGAATCAATAAATATATTTTTACTAGAGTCAAATTCACCTCACTATTATTTTTCCCAATTTTTTATCCTTTTATTTTTATATCAAATTCACTTATATATCTTAAAAATATTAAAAAAAATTCAGTCTATAATTTTGAAACAAGAAAACAAGTTTATAATGAAATTTTTAGATTATCTATAAATCCTAAAATATTGATTAGTAGTAGTATAATGATAGAATTTATTAAAGAACAAGATTATAACCTTGTAGCAAAAAAACTAAAAAGTAAACACAAAAATTTTGGTATTACATA
>JAGPGB010000087.1 GCA_018056215.1 Bacteroidales bacterium
TTCATAAATCATACCTCTCCACTCTAACTCAGCGATGAAATCCATAATAAAAAACAATTTTTTAATTTTTAAAATGCAAAAATACAAATTTAAAATAATAAATGTAGTGGCTAATTATAGTAAGTTTTAAATTGATTAAATATTTATAGCAAAATTTTGATAAAGATTTTGTTAACTAAAATATTTATTTTAAATTTATATTTTTGCAATTAATACGCTCATTAGCAATTGCAAAATATTAATCACTTAAAAGAAAAATAAAATAATGTATAAATCACAAAAGCAAAATATTGAGGAAACAATAATAAATTGCCTTCGTAATAAATTAAAAAATTATAAACCAGAAAATATTGGTAGCCCTTTTCACTATCGTTTATTTGGCAAAGATAGAATGGCTCTATATTCATTTATACAATCCCTAAATACTACTTTTGGTACTTCAATATTTGAACCAGTTGCAGTTGCTTTAGCAAAAAATAAATTTGCAAAAGCTCAATCACAATATTTTGTTGGTGATAAAATTAGTGAAAGCTGTCAAAAAACCATCCAGGATATTATTAATAATCTAACCGTAGGTACCCTACCGAATAAAAATAAAGAAATAGAATTAATAAGAGAATCTGTCAATACAGGTAAAATTAATAATATTAAGACTGTAAAAGCTGATTTATTCCTGGAAGATGAGCAAGGAGTACAATATCTAATTGACTTAAAAACTGCTAAACCTAATATTAGCAATTTCAAAGATTTTAAGCGTACACTACTTGAATGGGTAGGGATAGCTTTAACTAATAATCCTAATTTAGAAATAAATACTTTGATAGCTATTCCGTATAATCCCTATGAACCACAACCATACGAAAGATGGACTATAAAAGGTATGCTAGACGATAAATATGAATTAATGGTTGGTAAAGAATTTTGGGATTTTATAGGTGGTGATGGAGCATATGAAGAGATATTAGATTGTTTCGAAAGTGCAGGTATAAAAATGCGTCCCGAAATAGATGAGTACTTCAGCCATTTTAAATAACTATTTTAAAAAATTTTTATTCATTAAAGCTACCACCTGGCACTAGTGGAATATATGGTTCTTTTGATTGTTCGGGAGGTTCAGGGAAAAGTGGATGCTTTTCATAATTTTTTAAAAAATCATATAATTGATCTGGTACCAACCTTTTACCTATTATCCTTTTATATTGGTCTAAAACATACATCACTGGTGTAGAATAGACATCATAATATTTTCTAAAATCGCCTGATGCAGTATAAATACCATTTACATTAATGAAATCTTGCATTTGCATATTATTAATTGCTTTTTTCATCTCAATGAAGCTACTATCTGTGCATACAGCAAAAACCTTTAAATTAAATGTATCTTTATATTGTTTGTAAAACTCTGCTAATTTGGGTGTTTCCTTTTTACAATGTCCACAACTGGGATCCCAAAAATATAATATAGTATATTTAGCATTTATGTTATGTAAAGAATTTAAATTTTTAGCAGTATCTAATAAAATAAGATTAGGTGCAATATTACCCAATAGATTAGGTCGTATAGCGTCTGCTCTCTCTATAATTTTTTGAGTAGAAGATTCAGATAGCCAATAAGCCTTTCCAGTTTTGTAGTAATTATCTGCTAAATACACAAATATTTTGTCAAAGCCCATAACTTTACTAGTTTCATAATTATAAGTTAACCACCATAGTACATACTTAAAGGTTTCTTTATTAGCTGCTGCTTTTGCTAATATTTTATCAATTTCTTTGATAATTGTATCTGGATGCTGAACAATGACATTATTAAAATAAGTTTCCAATTTATTATGATAAATAGGGGTACGCAGCAGAGCTTCGTCGGCAATATTTATATTATCCCAATAGTGATCTTTAAAATAATAATATTTGTAGGAGCTATCGACATTACCATCTGCTTTTAAAGGTAATTTATCAGGCACTTCTGGTTCTTTAGTAGCTTTAAACATCCTAGCTAAAAGAGTTGTAGGATATTGCTCCATATATTTTATTTTCATATTGTTTATACTATCTATGAGCAATTTGATCTGCGAATTATAGAAATCTACTGAATCGGACAAGTTTTTTTGTTTAAATTCTTTTACTTTTTGCTGTAAAGAATATATTTCTTTTGATGGCTTAGTGATTTCATTATTAAACTTAAAAAACAATTCATTCTCAAGAGAGCCTTTCACTTTAGCTTTGCCCAGTAAATCGGTAGTATCAGTTTCTATGCTAAAAATTCTTTCATTATCATTTAGTATGAATTCTAAATATTTCTTGGATGGAGTTATAAGTAAATACATTCCGCTACCCACAGTATCTTTAGATTGAAATATGCCTTTCCCAGTTTTATCTAGCTTAATAGTATCTTTTATATATTGCCATTTACCATAGTAATATCCTAGATAAACATTAGTATCTGCTAACTGTGGAATTGTAACTTGAATTTTGTAACCAGGAATTTTTTGTGATAATGCTATATTTGTCATTAATAAACAGCTAAGCATTGATAGTACAAAAATCTTTTTCATCTTTTTTATTTTTTATAATGCAAATTTATTATTTTTTTATTAAAATATCACAAATTATAAATATCATCATTATTATAAAAATTTTTATCTGTATTGTAAAAATTATTATCCGTTCCCTCTTCATATCTATAATTGTAGCTATGTAAAGCTAAAAGCACTTTTAGACTCTCTTTGCCCCATCTATCGATAAACCAATATTTAGCTAAATATATTGCAGCTTTTTGAGTTTCTAATTTATTTTTATTATACAAGACCACAACATCTTTCAGATCTTGATAAATATCACTGAGAAATTCAGGAATAGAGATATCATTCATCCACAAATAATCATCATCAGTTATTTGAAAATCAAAATATTTAGAAAAAATATCATTTAATCTATTATAAGTTATAGTATAGGTTTCTTCGTTGACAGTCCTCTCAGCATATTCGATATCTGCATCATCGATTAAATTAATAATTGTACCATAGAAATATAGCATTGGTAAAGCTACTAGTAAAAAATTTACTATATTTTCGAAATCATATTCTTCAGCAGATTCTATTAGATTACAATAATCTTGACAAAATAAAATAAATTGTTCTATCTGTTGCTGATCTATGCTATCATAACTTTTTGACATAAAAAGAAATTTTTACAAAAATACTTAATTTTTTAATTTTTAATCTTTAGCGTAAATATATTCAGTAAAGAATGATATAAATTAGTTTGGCAGACTAATAATTTTTGATTAATTTTGCAGAAAAAATAGATATGAAAACTGTAAAAATCGCAATCAATGGTTTCGGTAGAATAGGTAGAAACGTATTTAAAGTATTAGAACGCAGAAATGATGTAGAGATTGTAGCAATAAATGATCTAACTGCTCCAGCTACATTAGCACATTTATTAAAATATGATTCAGTATTTGGCGTTTTTGATGGCAGTGTAGAAGCTAAAGAACAAAGTATAGTTGTAAATAATAGAGAATATAAAATCTTTGCAGAAAAAGATCCCACTCAGCTACCATGGAAAGAATTAGGAATAGATATAGTATTAGAATGCACAGGCAAATTTAGAGATAGAGAAGGATTAATGAAACATATCCAAGCAGGTGCTAAAAAAGTAATCATAAGTGCTCCAGCTAGCAAAGGTACTGATGTAGACATTACAGTAGCTATAGGTGTAAATGATGACAAACTGACAAAAGATCATATTTTGATTTCTAATGCATCTTGTACTACAAACTGTTTAGCTCCAGTTGTTAAAGTATTACATGAGAATTTTGGAATAGAATATGGTTTTATGAACACTATTCACGCATATACTAACGATCAAATAATTTTAGACTCTCCACATAAGGATTTACGTAGAGCACGTGCAGCAGGTTTATCTATTATTCCTACATCTACAGGTGCAGCTAAAGCTATTGGACTAGTAATGCCCGAGCTTGCTGGAAAATTGAATGGAAGCTCTATGAGAGTTCCAGTGCCAGATGGTTCTGTTGTCGATTTATATGTTTTCTTGCAAAAAGATACTACTGCAGAGCAAATCAATGCTACTCTCAAAAAATATGCTGAAGGTAGTCTTAAAGGTATCTTACAATATTGCGAGGATCCTATTGTAAGTCATGATATCGTAGGTAATCCACATTCTTCTATAGTAGATGCTGAGCTTACTTTCGTTACAGAAAAAAGATTTGCTAGAATAGTCGCTTGGTATGATAATGAATTTGGTTATTCTAATAGATTAGCTGAGATAGCTGTCAAAGTTGGGCAAATAGAATAAAATATTATAAAACAAATGTTTTTAACTACCTTAATAATTGTTTTCTCATTAATATTATTGGCTGTTGCAGGCATTGGAATAAAAATGTTTTTTAAAAAAGATGGAAAATTCGAAAAAAAATGCTCTGTGATAAACCCTAAAACAGGAGAAAAAATATCTGCTTGTATGCGTTGTGAAGAGCAATGTGCTGAAAAACAATAATTTACTATGAGTTTAAATATCAAATATGAAAATATGCTCGATGATTTCGAGCCTAATGATGGCTATGCTAGAATAGATTACTATGACGAAGAAACTATAAATAAATTAGCAGAACATTATTATGAAATACTAAAACTAATAGGAGATAATCCTGATAGAGAAGGACTGGAAAAAACTCCTATCAGAGTTGCTAAATCTATGCAATTTCTAATGCACGGCTACTATGCTGATCCTGAACAAATATTACGTTCTGCTATGTTTAAAGAAGATTATCGAGAGATGGTAATAGTAAAAGATATAGAAATATATTCAATGTGTGAACATCATATGTTACCCTTTTTTGGTAAAGCTCATGTAGCTTACATACCTAATGGTAATATAGTAGGTTTAAGTAAAATAGCAAGAGTTGTAGATGTGTATGCTCGCAGATTGCAAGTGCAAGAGCGACTAACTACGCAAATCAAAGATTGTATACAAAATGTTTTACATCCTCTTGGAGTAGCTGTAGTAATAGAAGCACATCATTTATGTATGATGATGAGAGGTGTGCAAAAACAAAACTCAGAAATGGTAACATCAGATTTCACTGGTGCATTTAGAAAAGAAGAAACTCGTGCTGAATTTCTATCTCTTATAGGAGCTAAACAATTACATTAATTATATTTTTATTTGTTTGTTAATAAAAAACCATATAAATTCAGAATTTATATGGTTTTTTTTTAATGTACAGCATTATCGATAGTGTTTTAAAAAATAATAAAATTATATATTGCAATATTCATAGATACATTTATTTAATTTTTATCTAAACTTTTAAAAGTGATATTTTACATTTTTGGCAAAATAGTACATATTATTATTTTTTTTGCAATAACAAAATTTAAAATTATCAAAATAATGATACCAATAGAAGAATTTTATGCAGACCCACGAA
>JAGPGB010000088.1 GCA_018056215.1 Bacteroidales bacterium
GGTTTTGCAAATCATATGCATATAATGTCTGGTGATGATGATTTATTTATTAAAGAAGCTGCTAACAAAAAAAATACTACTATTTGTATAGACCCACAAGCTCATACTGTATCTAGAGTTCCTCAAAAATTAAAAAAATATTTTATACAGAAACAACGTCATTTCAAAAGTTCCTCGCATTACAGATTAGGTGCTACTATTTATTTAGGTCTTATGCATTTGCTAGAAATTTCATTTCCAATTCTGATAATTTTACAAATAGTTTTATTAAAATCATATTTATTACCATTAAGTATTTTTATATTTAAAGCTATTATACAAATTTTGATATTATATAAAATTAATCATAATTTAAAAGAAAAAAATCTAATAATTTTATCTCCGATATTAGATTTTTTAAATTCAGGAATATTGTTTGTTTTTTACATATTTAGTATTTTTAAAAAAGAAAATAAATGGAAGTAAATTTTGTTAATTATTTATGAATAAAGATAAAAAATACATTGATAATTTAGTAACTAATGCACAGCAAGGTGATAGCGTAGCTTTTACTACTTTGATGAATTTTTATAAAGATGGTTTGTATTTTTTTATTGTCAAAATGATAGGCGACAAAGTGGAAGCTGAAGATATACTAATGGAAACATTTTATAAAGCATTTATAAATATTTCTTCTTATTCTTTCGATTATGCTTTCAGTACTTGGATATATACTATAGCCAAAAATAATACAATAGATTATATACGTAATTCGAAAAAAAATGTCTTGCATAATTGCAAATCAGACTTGACGTCTGATGAATCTAAAAGCTTCATCGATGACATAGCAGAAGATAACAAAAACGAACCTGATAATATAGTAATAAATAAAGAAGAAAAAGAAGTAATAAGAAATTATATTTCATTGCTTAAACCTCATTACCGTATTCTAATTGAAAAATTTTATTTTGAAGAAAAAAAATATGATGAAATCGCTGAAGAGCTTAATTTGCCTATAGGAACTGTGAAAGGTAAACTGCATAGAGCTAGGAAAATTATAAATAATTTTTTAGGACAAAATATTTAATTAAATTAATTAATGATATAATAGTAAATATAAAAATCATAAATATTTATATTTATTGTTTTATAAAAGTTAATCATTTCATCAATTTAATATTAAATTTGTAAAGAATAAAATAAAGTAAAAATGGAAAATAAAAAACTTGTGCCCAATTTTTTGTTTGAGGTTAGTTGGGAAGTATGTAATAAGGTAGGTGGTATCTATACAGTATTATCTACTAAAGCATATAAATTAGAAGCTATGCTAGGCTCTCAATACATCCTAGTAGGTCCTGATATTGTAAAAGATGCTGCAAATGAGCGTTTATTTATACAAGATGATGGATTATATCATAAATGGGTAAAAAAAGCTAGAGAGGACGGCCTAAAAATCAGAATAGGAAGATGGCAAATAAAAGGTAATCCTATAACTATTTTAGTAGATTTCAGGCATTTATTTGATCAACGCGACAAAATATTCACAGATTTATGGTTAAAATATAAATTGGATTCTTTATATGGAGGTTGGGATTATATAGAGCCTGCATTATTCGGTTATGAAGCTGGTAAGGTAATACATCATTTCTATGAACACCACGTTACTGCTCAGGATAAAATAGTAGCTAATTTTCATGAATGGCTCACTGGAGCAGGTATTTTATATTTAGAAGATAAAGTCCCACAGGTAGGTACTGCTTTTACTACTCATGCTACCACTTTAGGACGTACTATTGCTGGTAATGGATTGCCATTATATAATGAATTAGCTAATTATGATCCGCAGCAAATGAGCAAGCAATTTAACGTTATTTCTAAATATTCAATGGAGAAATGTGCAGCTAATAATGCTGATGCATTCTCTACTGTATCTCCCATCACTGCTAATGAATGTAAATACTTCCTAGGTAAAGAACCTAATATTATTACACCAAATAGTTTCGATATAGATGTAATACCTCAAGATGAAGAATATAACAAAATAAAAACTGCTTCTCGTGAAAAAATTATTAAACTTTTCAAAGCTACAACAGGTGCACAGGCAGAGAATCCTTTACTAGTTATGATATCTGGTAGGTATGAAATGCGTAATAAAGGTATAGATTTATTCATTAAATCTTTAAGTAAATTAAAAAGTCAAAATCCTAATCGAAATATATTTGCTTGTATTGCTATACCTGCAGGTATTCAAGGACCTATACATGATGTTTTAGATGCTTATAATAATGATACCATTCCAGTGCATAAATATCTAACTTCACATTATTTAAATAATGAAGATACAGATGCTATAATTAATGCCTTTAGAAATGAAGGGTTACTCAATCAAGATGATAATCCAGTGAAAGTATTATTTATTCCTACCTATTTAGATGGTAATGATGGACTTTTGAATATTTCTTATTATGAATTTCTTATGGGTTTTGACCTCACCATATTCCCATCATATTATGAACCGTGGGGCTACACTCCTATGGAGAGTACAGCATTTGGCATTCCTACCCTTACAACAACTTTATCAGGATATGGTAATTGGGTGAAATCACTTAATTATGACACCGCCTCATATATTAGAGTGGTAGACAGAAATGATTATAATGATGATGAAGTGGTGGAAAACATTACTAATTACATTAGAGAACATCTACAGCTAAATGATGAACAAAGGATTAATTTAAGAAATCAATGCTGGCAAATAGCTAAATTGGCTCACTGGGACAATTTTATTAATTATTATTTAGATTTATATGATATAGCCCTTAAAGAATCTGAAAAAAGAATAGATCAATATTATTTCAAAACAGTAAAAGAATATGTGGTTACTAGTCCAAAAGAGATAGATGTAGCCGAATGGAGAAAAGTTTTTGTAAAACCAGAATATCCACAATCACTATTACCACTTGTAGAATTAACTCAAAATCTATGGTGGACTTGGGATGATGAAGCTACTGAATTTATGAAAAACATAAATCCAGTCTATTGGGTAAAATCTGAATGTAATCCTATTGCAATGCTCGAAATGATGTCTTATGATGAGATTATTAATTTATCACAAGATAAATCTTTTATTGAGAAATTAAATGCAATCTATAAAAGATTCAAAGACTATATGAGCGTATCTCCATACAAAGAAAATGATAAACTAGTTGCTTATCTGTGTATGGAATATGGTATACATTCTTCTCTAAAAATTTATAGTGGTGGGTTAGGAATATTAGCTGGTGATTATCTAAAAGAAGCTAGTGATAGTAATTTCCCTATTGTTGCCTTTGGATTACTTTTTAGATATGGTTATTTCAAACAAATGTTATCTCGTTTAGGTGAGCAAATAGCTCAATATACACCACAAAAATTTACTAATTTACCTATAATAGCAGTGAGAGATAGTAATGATGAATGGATGAAAATACAATTACCTTTTCCTGGTAGAAATGTTTTTGCTAAATTGTGGCAAGTTAATGTAGGTAGAATACATCTTTATTTATTAGATACTGATATAGAAGAAAATGATGATAATGACAAAGAAATAACAGCGAGACTATATGATGCAAATTGGGAAATGAGATTAAAGCAAGAATATTTATTAGGTTTCGGCTCTATATATGCTATGCATGCTATGAACATTAATCCTAATATTTTTCATTTGAATGAAGGGCATGCAGCATTTGCTAATATTGCTAGATTGAGATATTATATTAAAGACCAACATTTACCTTTTCAGCATGCTTTAGAATTAGTTCGTAAATCATCTATCTTCACAACTCATACACCTGTACCTGCAGGTCACGATAAATTTTCGGAAAATTTAATGCGTGCATATTTTGCTCATATTCCAGAAACACTAGATATTAGCTGGGAAGAATTTATGGATCTCGGTAGGGAAAAACGTACAGATGAAGAGTTTTCGGTAACACATCTTGCCATTAAGACTTCAGTTTATGTAAATGCTGTTAGTAAAATTCACCAAAATGTTACTCGTGACATGTTCAAAGATCTTTATAGAGGATTTTTTAATAGTGAGCTTTTTATCGATTATGTAACTAATGCTGTACATCCTAAAACTTGGATGTGCGGAGATTGGCAAAAAGCATTTCTTAGTGTCGCTGGTAATGAATTTTTCGAGCATATGCACGAAAATCACGACTATTGGAAATTTATTGATAAGCTAAAACCTCTATCTATTTGGAAACTCAAAACATATCAGAAACATGAACTTTATGATAAACTTGTTGAACGTTTGGCTAAGGAAATGCCTCAGCGACAAGAATTACCTAATCAAATAATTCATACTTTAGAAGAACTAAATAAAACACCTGAGATTTTATCCATAGGTTTCGCGCGTAGATTTGCTACATATAAACGTGCTCATTTGATATTTATAGATTTGAAACGTTTAGCAAGTATAGTAAATAATCCTCAATATCCTGTACGTTTTATTTTTAGTGGCAAAGCTCATCCATCAGATAAAGCTGGCGAAGATTTAATAAAAAGAATTATTGAAGTTTCTAGAATGCCAGAGTTTATTGGTAAGATAATTTTTGTCGAAAATTATGATACAGAATTAGCTAAATTACTTTTAAAAGGTGTAGATGTATGGCTCAATACACCTACTAGACCTTTAGAAGCTAGTGGTACATCAGGTATGAAAGCTGTTATGAATGGCACTTTGAACTTCAGTGTGCTCGATGGCTGGTGGGCAGAAGGTTATGTACCTGGTGGTGGTTGGGCTCTCAGACAAGAAAATACTTATGATGATCCTAATCTACAAGATCAATTGGATGCAGAAATGATATATAGTACAATAGAGGATGAAATAGTACCAACTTTTTATGAAAGAGATATTGAAGGAGTACCTCAAAAATGGATAGAAATGATTAAAAATGCTTATTTCCATATTGCTCCTCATTTTATCACTAAACGTATGTTATTAGAATATGATAATAAATTCTATAAACAGTTATTCGAATATTATAAAACCCTTTCTGACAATGATTACCAGAATCTTTTCAAATTTATATCTTGGAAAAGAAAAATTTATCGTAATTGGGATGAGATAAAACTTGAAAATATAGAAATGTTTGATAGCTCTAAGCGTCATCTACCTCTCGGTGATAAATTTTATGTAAAACTTTTATTAGATCTTAAAGAACTAAAACCGGATGATGTAATAATAGAACTAATTTTTGGTAAAAAAGAAGAAGGCCGTATCGTAGATATAGAGTTTGCTAAAGCTTTTGATTTTGTTGGCTGCGAAGGTTCTAAATCTAAATATGAATGTAC
>JAGPGB010000089.1 GCA_018056215.1 Bacteroidales bacterium
TGCACGCAGATCAATTGCAAGGTTTTTTTAATATCCCAGTAGATCATCTTTTCGCTTCTAGCATTTTTTATGATTATATAAGAGATCTAAACATTCCTAATTTAGTAGTTTCGTCTCCTGATACTGGTGGCACTAAAAGAGCTAATGTATATGCTAAAGCTTTTAGTTGTGATATGGCTATTTGCTATAAACAAAGAGAAAAAGCAAATCAGATATCAGATATGGTTTTGATAGGTGATGTGAAAAATAAAAATGTGATAATTTTTGATGATATTGTAGATACTGCTGGCTCTCTCATTAAAGCTGCTAATCTGATGAAAGAAAAAGGTGCTTTGACTATTAGAGCAGTTTGTACTCATGCTTTACTTAGTAATAACGCTATAGAAAAAATAGATGAAAGTGTCATTGACCAACTAATCGTTACAGACACCATACCGTTAAGAAAAACATCTGACAAAATTGTTGTCTTATCAGTAGCTAAAATTTTTTCTGAAGTTATAAAAAGGAATATTCAATGTGAATCTATAAGTTCATTTTTTGATTTTAATCCTTTTATTTAAATATGAAAACCAATTAAAAAAAACATAAAATTATGAAAGTACTTTCTATTAGTGGCTCTCCAAGAGAGAGCGTAGGGAAGAAAGACGCAAAACAATTGCGAAAAAAAGGCTTCGTGCCTTGTGTAATGTATGGTGGTGAAAAACAAGTATTCTTTTATTTAGAAGAAGCTAAATTATCACCTATACTTACCTCTGTAGAACCAATTACAATAGACATTGAGCTTAATGGACAAATTCATCATTGTATTATGCAGGATTTACAATTTCATCCTGTATCTGATAAAGTAATACATATTGATTTTAAAGAATTAAGTGATGATAAGCCTGTTACGATGAATGTACCAATTCAATTTGTAGGTGAGTCTATAGGTGTAAAGCGTGGTGGTAAAATGGATATAAAAATTAAAAGATTACCAGTGAGAGCTATTCCTAGTAAAATTCCTTCTTTCATCCCAGTAGATATCACTAAAATGGATGTAGGTGATAACATCCGTATTCGTGATATTATTAATGATGAATATCAAATCGTTAAACCACCTCATCTCATGATAGCAAAAGTTATTTATACTAGAGCTACTACTGCAGGTGAAGTAGAAACACAAGAATAAACAATTATTATAATAAAAGAGGGGCTCAATTTTGAGCCCCTCTTTTATTTATTAAAAATATTATAATTCTATTCCTAAAATAGATCTAGCAAGCAGACCAATTAAAAATGATAAAATGGCCACTCCCATACTAATGGAAACCATATTTGTGAAGCGTTTTCTAAAATTTAAATCCTGTACTACAGAAATATAATAGGTGAAAACAGCGATGATAGCAACTCCCATTACTAATGTGATAACTAAAGAAATATATGGATTTATTGGGAAGAAAAATGGAAATATTATTAATACCACAGTGATAATATAAGCAATACCTGTATAAATAGACGCTAGAAAAGGATTTTTTTCGTTATTTTCTGTTTTAGTAGATAAATACTCAGAAGCTGCCATTGATAATGCGGCAGCTATCCCAGTAATCAAACCTGCAAGTGAAATTAATTTATTATTTTGCATAGCAAAAGTAAATCCTGTAAGTGTGCCAGTGAGCTCTACTAGCGCATCATTCATACCTAGCACTATGGATCCTACATATTTTAGCCTTTCTTCATTTATTAATTGTATAAGTTCATCTTCGTGCTTTTCTTCATCTTCTAATAAAGATTTAATTTCTGGGTATTTATTTTCTAAAAATTTATAATTTGCTTGAGCTTTATCTTCAGATTTTTCCATTAATTTTAAGACAAAAGTAATCCCAAACAAATATTCTAAAATATTAAACCAAAAAAGTTTAAATTTATTAGGTTTTACATCTTTTTGAGTAATTTTTTTTAATATATAATAATGTTTTAATTCCTCACCAGCTATTTTTGATAAAAGTTCACCATTTTTTTTATCTCTATTAGCTAGTTTTTTATACATTAAATGTCCATTTATTTCTTCCTTTTGCGCTTTTATAGCATCTCTATCATTTATCATAACATATTTTTTTACAAAAATAAAAAATAAAATTTTCTATCAATAAAAATATTAAGTATTAAAATTATTTAATAATTATTCTATTAATGATATTTATGTTATTTATCAAGCAATTATATACATATTATTTTTTTTAATTAACTTTGCCAAAATTTTTTAAATAAATTTTTGGAAGAATGAAAAGTAAATCTGATTATTTAATTAATTATCAAGCACTTAAACTAGGTCATACATTTTATGATTATGATGTTAATGATGATTTTATGCACAATTATAATCCAGATTTTATAGCATTAAAAGATTTATCTATGCACATAAGTATAGATTTATTAAAGGAAGAAACTTCTGCACAATTATTTATCAATCTCAAAGGTTCTTATAATGTAGAATGTGATAGATGTTTAAATGATCTAAAGATTGATGTCGATGAGGATAATTATTTGATTTTCAAAGAAGGTAATGGCGATGATGATGAGACTATCACTTATATTTCACCTAATACTAATTTTATCAATTTGCAACCATTCCTTTATGATTTTATAGCATTATCTATACCAATGAGGCATGTACATGATGATGAGGCTAATTGTGATCAAGAAATGATAAAAAAATTAAAAGAGTATTTAATAGAAGATTAAAATAAAAAAATAAAAATATACAACTATGGCTAATCAAAAATGGAGATTTTCAAAGAGTAGAACACGCAAACGTCGTTCCCAGTATAAAATTATGACTGTAAAAGGAGCAACTTGTCCTAATTGCGGTAGTCCAATGATTTATCATCATGTATGTCCAGAATGTGGATTTTACAGAGGTAAATTAGCAATTGAGAAAAACAAATAATAATTTATTAAAATTTTTTAATAATGAAATCAATGCCAAGAGCTATCATTACTGGTGTAGCAGGTGCTCTTCCTGATTATATTCTTACTAATGAAGAGCTGAGTCGTATGGTGGATACAACTGATGAATGGATAATGACTCGTATAGGTATCAAAGAACGTAGAATACTGAAAGAACCTGGTAAAGGCACTAGTGATTTAGCTAAACAAGCTGTAGAGAAATTATTTGAAAAAACTAATACTTCACCTGATGAGATTGAATTTTTACTGTGTGCTACTGTGACTCCTGATCATCAATTCCCCGCTACAGCTAATATCATAGCTGATAAAGTAGGGATAAAAAATGCTTTTCATTTCGATATGAATGCAGGATGTAGTAGTTTTCTATATGCTTTAGCAATGGCTAGAGCATATATAGAAGCTGGACACGCTAAAAAAATATTACTTGTTGGAGCTGATAAAATGTCATCTATTACAGATTATACTGATAGAGCAACATGCCCAATATTTGGTGATGGAGCAGGTGCAGTTCTGGTAGAGGCTTATGATGGTGATGACTTAGGTATAATAGATATGAAACTACAATCTGATGGGGTAGGTAGACATCATCTGTACCAAAAAGCTGGTGGTAGTGTGTGGCCAGCTTCTATAGAAACTGTTAAAAATAGAGAACATTTTATTTATCAGGAAGGACAAGCTGTCTTCAAATGGGCAGTTTCTAAAATGGCTGATGTATCTGTAGAGATAATGCAAAGAAATAATTTAACTAATGAGACTCTTGATTGGTTAGTACCACATCAAGCAAATATTCGTATCATTGAGGCTGTAGCTCAAAGAATGAAATTACCTAAAGAAAAAGTAATGATCAATATAGAACGTTATGGTAATACTACTTCTGCTACACTACCATTATGTTTGATGGATTACGAACATTTACTAAAAAAAGGTGATAACATTATTTTAGCTACTTTCGGTGCAGGATTTACCTGGGGAGCTATCTACCTTAAATGGGCATATGACGGTGATAAATTTGCTAAATAATAATTTTTAGGGTTGTTAGCTCAGCTGGTTTAGAGCGCATGCTTCACACGCATGAGGTCAGCAGTTCGAATCTGCTACGACCCATTATTTTTTGATAATCACAAGTTCTACTCTGCGATTTTTTTGCCTCCCTTCATTAGTTTTATTGCTAGTAATTGGCATACTATCACCATAGCCTATATATTGCATCCTTGCTGGTGATATACCTGATTCATAAAAATATTTATATACCGATTTGGCTCTTTCAGTACTTAACCATTGATTATAAAAACTACTACCTATATTATCTGTATGCCCATTTATAATAAATTCTATTGTCTTATGATCTTTTAAATAGTTAGCTATGCTGTCTAGAGTAGCAAATGATTTTGATGATAATCGATAACTATCAAAATCGAAATAAATATTTTCTAATATAAATGGCTTATTTAATGACAATGTATCTAATTTATTCATTATATTCGAATAATTTATTTGCTCCACCAATGGAAATAAATCTATTTGTGTACAAATAGTATTAATATGATAATTTGTTGTATCTGAGATCTCATATAACTGCACATCGTCAATATAATAATAAGCATAATAATCCATTTCACTTTGTGGCTCACCATTTCTCAACACTTTAGTCTTTTGAATGTCAAAAGGAGAAAAATTACCAATAGTTAGAAATTTTTCAGTACCACTAGCAATGAAATATCCGATGAATTCTTTCCATTC
Source organism: Bacteroidales bacterium (assembly GCA_018056215.1). Classification (GTDB taxonomy): domain Bacteria; phylum Bacteroidota; class Bacteroidia; order Bacteroidales; family DTU049; genus DTU049. Next base: position 4,687 of record JAGPGB010000089.1, read on the forward strand.
TCTATTATCTATGATCTTAGTATTATCTAAATATATTTGAGGCTCGAAATATTTATATTCTTCGAACTCATTAAATTTTGGTAAAGATGCAGAAAAATATACTCCCAACCCATTACTTGCTATCCCTGAATTCGGTGCTAATTTATAAAAAAATTTAACTAAATAAAAATGATTTCTATCTAATGAAGGGAAAATTTCTGTAGCTATATGCTCTACATATCCTTTATTGTATTGATAATAATGGCTGTCTACCCTCAATATCATTCCAATATATCCATTACCAGAAAGTGGTTCTGAACAACCTGCGAAATTACAAGGTATACCAACATCACTGTCATTTGAACATCTATGAAAAAAATCAGGAGTAGATCTATTGATAAAATGCCAATGTGGCAATAAAATCTTATTTGTATCTGTACTTAAATATTTGGTATGATTTTGAGGACATTGTACTATTTTTTCAAAATCACCATTTTGTAAAATATTGTTTTGTCCATCTAAAAAAATGCTAAACATCATGAAAATGATTATTAATACTTTTACCATCTAATTATAATTGATTAAAATTATTTTTAAACAAATTTAAAACATTTTTTAATAAATA
>JAGPGB010000090.1:0-2894 GCA_018056215.1 Bacteroidales bacterium
AATTTATCCATATAACAGATATATTCATTAGCAGGGAAACGTATCATAGAGCTCTCTCCAGCAGTCTCGAATGTTCCTTTTCTTTGATCAAAGTCCACATGTCCTTTATATATTTTAGTTTCTAGAGCTAACTCATTGAGATCAAAAGTTTTTAATACAAAATCACAAGTATCTGTATCAAAGACTCTATTTTTCATGACAAAACGTTTACTGGTCATTATAGCATTAAGAAATTCTATCTTACCATTTGCTAAAAGACTTGAAGGGCTATAATCTAATATACCATTGAAAACAACTTTCTCTTTATAAGCAATTGCTGGTTTATCTTGAGTATAAATAGCCATATAATCATTTTTAGGATACCAAGAAATTTTAGCATTCTCAACACTTACAGGTGGATATTGCACACCTGTAGTACGTTCAGCTATTACATAGCTATCAGCTATTCCTATTGTAGAATCTGTAAAAAATAAGAAATCTTTACTATGAGCTGTTGAGGTTATATACTTCAATGTCCCATCACCGTGGAGTCCTTGATTAGACATAGTAATCTTATTAATAAATGTGCCTTTACCACCATAGGCTGGTAAGCCATCAGAAGGTGTTTGATGATGTATACCTAAAGAATAATCCTCCATTATTACCAATGGTTCATAAATATCTGGGAATATACCACCAGATGATAAATAACCATCAAATCTAAGAGAATCTGTCGAGAACTTATCCAAATTTTTCAAAGTATACGGATTAATATGATAAAAGAAATTATCTCTGTTATATACATCTTGGTAAATACAAGATTTATCATAATAAACATAAGATATTTTTTTACTATTAAAAATTGGATATTCTGGCATATAAATTTTGCCACTTCTGTTACTAGGATGATCTATTAATAGCTCACCACTCATATCCTCTATCACATTTCTAACTCTTATCAATGGGTATTCACCATATTTATCTGGTAATCTACTTCTCACATAGAAATTCATAGAATCAACAAATGGCATGTTTATTTTAAACTGATCATAAGAGAAATAATATTCTCTACCATAATAATTAAATCTGCCCGCATTAATTAACCCATCAAAAATAAAATCTCTATTTTTTTTAACAATAATTTTTTGTTCATTAGGATATACAACCACATTCTGCGAATCACTTAAAAAAACTCTTGATATACCCTCTAACTTCAAATCATAATTAATCAAGCTTAGCTTAGCATTATCTAAAGATTCTACTACAGAGTTAAATTGTATAACATCGAAATCTTTTTTACCTGCATTAGCCTCTACATAATTAAAAACTTTATCTTTCACATATACCATATCATTATTAGGATTATAATCTAAAAAACCTTGTAAAGCGAGTGAAATTATTTGTTGCCTAATCATACGTGTATCTATTACTCTATATTTAGCAAAATCTAATACAGAAAAATATCTTTTACCAGTTTTATCAGTAAAATCTTTGATATATTGAAGTGGATTTTTCTCGTCCATACCTTGCAACTTTAAATATCTATTTTTAGAAAAATAATTATTAGATTCGAAAAGTGCATTGCTAGAAGAGCTACCTTTTAGCATAGTCATACGAATCTCTGGCGCACCGATTGTCCAATATAGAGCCTCGAAATACATATCTAACTTATGATAAGTATCATAAAATGGCATAGGATGTAGTCTTTCATTATCTCTGATAAAACTAATTTCTTTTGTGGAATCTTGATATTTAAAAACTAAAGATAAATGATAAATAGAATCTTCATTAATATATAAAACCACTGAAGCATCTTGACTTTCTATGCTATTTTTTCTAATAGAAAAGCTCTTTGATTGAGATTTTATAAAAAGATTGTTATTATAAAATAATTTAATAGTAGCTAAATTGATACTATCTCCCGAGCCTATTATGCTAGCACCTTTTACAGAAAAGCCACCTTCATAATCTATATTTTCGAAAATGTTTTTAATATAAAAATTTGATTGATAAGAATAAAATTGTGGATATATGGCCTGCTCACCTGTTTTATCTGCAAAAATTCTTTCTAGAATATATCCTGTAACTGGTTGGTCGCCAAAATAGTCTTTATGATAAAAATTCACTGTATCTGCTCTATAATCTCTTGATTTCAACGATATAGAATAATTAGAAAGTAAAGCATATACTTTATCGGGATCTAATAATGCTCTCTCCCAAGTAATTTTGCCTCCTTTACCTACCCATTTATTACTACTCATATAATAAATACCATTAGTTTGATATATTACAGAGCTATCTCCGTATGCATAGCACACTAAACTAGTATTGGGAAAAATTATTTTAGGCTCATCATCATACTCAAATTTAAAATTATTAGAAGTACTTATCCAAGTAGTAGTAGGCGATGAGTAAAGAATATTATTTAGAAATAAACTATCACTTTGATTTAAAAATTGAATAATCTTTTGCCCACGCTCTTTATTTATTATATTATAATAAGTTTTTGCCCAATCAGTGAAATCACTTTGCCATTTACCACTTTTTTGTATATTTACTAAAGAATGTATAAATGCTAAAAAATAATCCGTTCCTAAGCGTTTTTTTAACATTTGATTAGATAAATTAATTATAGATTTTTTCTCTAAATCAGTTATAGAACCCCAGAAACTACTAAAATCTCCTAATAAAAAAACATCAATATTTTTAATATCACTATTGCTCAGATTCCTATCAGAGCTAAAAATTTTTTGCAATGTTGGAATGTAATCAGCCGTATTGTCACTAAATGACGTTACTTGCCCATCTAAATAAATAAAACTAAAAAAACTAATAAAAATTAAAAATGCTTTTTTCATAATGTCTTAAAAAATTATTTTATCAATTATCAAATTAATAAGCAAAAATACTAAAAA
>JAGPGB010000090.1:2994-5238 GCA_018056215.1 Bacteroidales bacterium
GTCATCCAGTCTTCTTGTCTTATCTAATGATAAACTTTTATTTTTTGATTTTATACTCACGATTAAAATTTAATAATAGAGCAAAAATAAAAATTATAGTTACAGCTAATGTGATAAAAATAAATTTCCAATTGAGAGAACTAATAATGTTGAGATCATAATCTGCTCCGACTATATATGGATGATGTGCATCTGTTATATAATAATGAAATGCTGAAAAGAAACTACCATATTCATCTGTATATTTCAAAAACATTACTGGTCTTTCTAAAGATAATTTTTTTATTTGTGATGGATAATAATAATAAGGAGATAAATATTTAGAAATCATATTATTCAAAACATCAATGCGTTTATAAGAGGATATTACAAACAAAAAAGAATCTTTCTGTGGTATTATCACATATAAATATTCAAAATTATTTTTATCAGTAGTTTTATTTAAAATATTTCTTAAACTGTCATAATCTAAAAGGGGAAAATTCTTTTTATTATAAGCGCTATCTATTAAAGCTTCTGGTATTAAATTATTAACAAATTGTGTGCCTTGTAATAATTTTTTTTTTAGATTATTTTTTTGACTAATCCAAAATAAAACTAAGATAAAAATTATTAATAAATAAGATACAAATACTACAAAATAATATTTTTTTTGCATTAATTTTAGTTTTTATAAAACAAAATTATAACATAATTTTGAATAAGCAATATTTCTTAATTAAAATATTTAAAAAAAGCAAAAATAAAGGAAATATTTAAAAATATGAAATAAAATATTTATCTTAATTTTGTAAAAAATACAGTAAAATCATGAATGATTCAAGAGAATTACCACGTATCACCACGTATGTGCTGAAAGAGATGAAAATGAGAGGTGAAAAAATTAGTATGCTTACAGCGTATGATTATAGTTTTGCAAAGATATTAGATAAAGCAGGTATAGATATTATACTGGTAGGAGACTCTGCAGCAAATGTAATGGCAGGATATTCTACTACTTTGCCAATAACATTAGATCAGATGATATACCATGGTGCATCGGTAGTACGCGGTGTCAAACGTTCTTTAGTAGTTGTAGATATGCCATTTGGTAGCTATCAAGGTAACTCTAAACTTGCTTTAGAATCCGCTATTAGAATAATGAAAGAATCGGGTGCGCAAGCTGTCAAGTTAGAGGGTGGTAGAGAAGTATTAGAGGCTATAGATCGTATATTATCAGCTGGTATACCAGTAATGGGACATCTAGGGCTCACTCCACAAAGCATAAATAAATTTGGTACTTATACTGTGAGAGCTACTCATAAAGAAGAAGCAGAAAAACTTAGAGAAGATGCCATGCTACTCGAAAGAGCCGGATGTTTTGCTATAGTTTTAGAAAAAATACCCGCATTATTAGCTAAAGAAGTATCAGAGTCTAGTCGCATTCCTATCATTGGCATAGGTGCTGGCAAATGGGTAGATGGACAAGTATTAGTACTACATGATATGCTCGGAATTAATCAAGATTTCTCTCCACGTTTTTTACGTAGATATCACAATCTAGAAGCTGAAATATTAAAAGCTGTAAATCAATATATTGATGATGTGAAAAATTTAGATTTCCCTAATGAACATGAGCAATATTGATGGCTGGATAGTCCCTATTCCTATTTTATATGAGGACAATCATCTCATAGCGGTGCATAAACCAAATGGTCTTTTGATACAAGGTGATAAAACTGGTGATATTACTTTAATAGATCTCATTAAAGCTCATTTAAAAGATAAATATCAAAAACCAGGTAATGTTTTTTTAGGATTAATACATAGAATAGATAGACCTGCAGCCGGGATAGTCGTTTTCGCTAAAACATCTAAAGCTCTTGCTAGGATGAATCAACTTTTTCATGATAGAAAGGTACGCAAAATTTATTTAGCTATTGTAGAGCACAGACCTCCAATTAATGAAGGTTTAATAACTCACTATCTTAAAAAAAATGAAAAAAATAATAAAGCATACATATCGGAGATAGAAAAAAAAGGTTATCTGAAAGCAGAATTATATTTAAGCTTCATAACATCCTCAGATAAGTTTCATCTATTAGGTATAGAGCTACATACAGGACGTCATCATCAGATAAGAGCTCAATTATCACATTTGGGTAGTCCTATCAGAGGTGATCTGAAATATGGAGCCCATAGATCACTACCTAATGGCGGAATAGACTTATTATCATATCATTTAGAGTTTCCTCACCCAGTAAC
>JAGPGB010000091.1 GCA_018056215.1 Bacteroidales bacterium
AAATATTATCTTTTATTTTCCATAGTATAAAAATAAATTTTTATACTATCACTTTATTAATAACTCTTCTAATAATCCTAAAAATTGAACTTCACAACTACATATCACTCTATATCAAAACCACATTGTATAAAAATTGTTATAAGGTATTTAAGGATTTTAATTGAAAATGTATAATGTTGTTGAAAAAATTACTTAATTATAATTAAAATTTTAATATTTAAAAATCATATGATGTTGTAAGTTTTTTAACTCTATTAAATTTTTTCAATTATTTATTGCTGGTAAACAATGCCTAACATCATTATATACTGTTTTATCTCCTAACTGATATGCTTTGGTAAAATCTGCACACCATTCATCTCTTTTATTATACATCCTATATATTTTTCCTCTCGATGTATATGCTTGTGCATAAGTGCTATCTAACTCTATCGCCTTAGTATAATATTTTATAGCTTCGTCATAGTTTTTCTCATTAAAGTACACATTGCCTAGTAAATAATAGATTTCGGGATCTTTAGTATTTATTTTAATTGCTTTTTCTAAATTTTTTTTAGCGACATCATTCTGTTTATTATAAATGTTATTATTAGCTTCTATTTTTAGCTCTTTTACTTTATCCATTTTATTTGTACAACCTATTATTATCAAAGTAAATATTATAAATATGCAAGATCTATAGTTTACAATTCTATCTATTATTTTATTCATAATTGGATATAATATTATTTATTATTTTCAATTTTTCTTCTAAAAGCTCATTATTTTTAGCTTCTACTATCAATCTCAAATATGGCTCAGTATTAGAAGGTCTAATATTAAACCACCAATCATTATAATCTAATCTGTAGCCATCAAAATCATAAAAAGCTATTGGTTGTTGTTCATTTATAAAATAATCTTTTACTGCATTCATAGCTTCGAGTTTATGATTAATCTTAAAATTGATCTCTCCAGAATTTTCGTATTTTTTTATTTTAGCAATTATTTCAGATACTTTGTAACCCTTTTTTATAAAGTCAGAAATAATATTTGTTATTAAAATGCTAGCCAATAGTCCAGAGTCACTATAATAAAAATCTCTAAAATAGTAATGTCCTGCAAGCTCGCCACCATAGATGCCATCTATTTCTCTCAACTTAGTCGCCGCATATGCTCTACCTACTCTCCACATTACTATTTCACCACCCATTGGTTCTAAATATTCTGCTACAGATTTAGATGTACGTATATCTTGTAGTACTTTACCTTTTTGATTTCTTTCTTCTAAAAAATAATGTCCTAAAAGACCAATCATCAAATCTGGTGAAATGAATTTACCTTTTTCATCTACAAACATTACTCTATCAGCATCTCCATCAAAGATCATCCCGAAATCATTTTTTTGTTCTAAAACAATTTTTTTTAGGTCTTTTAAGTTCTTTTCTTCTAAAGGATTGGCTTCATGATTTGGGAAAGTACCATCTAAATCATCAAACATATATTTGGCTTGATTGGTGAATATTTCATGTACATACAATCCAGCCATTCCATTGCTACAATCTATTGTAAAATTTAATTGTAAATTTTGTTTTAAATATTTTTTTAAAAAATCCACATATTCATTACTAAAATTGAATTCTTGATATGTCCCTTTAGGTACAATTTCGATTTTTTCATTTTCTTGAATTAATTTTTCAATTTTATTTAATCCGTCATCATAGCCAATGGGAGTAGCATTTTTACCAGAAAATTTTAAACCGTTATATTCTTTGGGATTATGACTAGCTGTTATCATTATAGAAGCATCAAAATCGTATTTTGCTGTCCCCCAGTATATAGAAGGTGTAGTAGCTAAACCTGTATCATAAACATCGCAACCTGATGATAATAAGCCTTGTATTAGTGCGTCGTGTATCTCATCTGATGATGTTCTCGTATCTCTACCAACTAAAATCTTTTTAATTTTAAAAATTTTTGGGAAAAAATATCCGATTTTAACTACATCATCTTTATTAAAATCTACACCGTAGATGCCTCTGATATCATAAGCATGAAAAGCTCCCATAATTTTTTTTGACAAATTTACAATATTTTTAATTATATATTTTAAAAACTCTTCTATTATTGTACTATAAATTTTTTAATTTCGTAAAATTTTCATCTTATGAAACATTTTATTGGCTTTGTTTTGGTGTTTTTTGTCTATTTCGACATAAACTCTCAAATCAATTTTTCAGATCTAGATAGATTGGAAAGGATCACCAAGGATATGAAAGTATTATCGCATGATACTCTAATGGGGAGGCAATCTGCTAGCAAATATGAATGGAAAGCAGGCAACTATATAATTAATGAATTAAAAAAACTACAATCATTTCAAAATAATATCAATTTTTTGCCAAATTATGATAGGTTTAGATTTGCATTTACTATTAAAAATTATGAAAATAATAAAAGAGACACCACAGCTGACATAATTGCATATATTGACAATAAAGCTCCATATACTATAATAATTGGGGCACACTATGATCATGTTGGTTATGAAATTTATGATAGCACTAAAGGTCAGTATTTGATTTATAATGGTGCAGATGATAATGCTAGTGGCACTGTGGGATTATTAGAACTAACAAGACATCTTTCTAATAAATTTTTAACAAATTATAACTATATCATAGGTTTCTGGGGCAGTGAAGAGATAGGATTATATGGTTCTGCTTATTTTTGTCAAAAGATTTTACCTCATATAAATGTAGCTCCTATAATTTTATATGTAAATTATGATATGATTGGTAGTTTAGGATATAAAAAAAATATTCTTACTATTTATGGTACAGCTACTGCAAATGATTTAAAGGATATGGTACCTGATTATTATGATTCTGTTAAAATCAACAAATTACCTATGGCTTTCCCATTCAGCGATCATACATATTTCTATGCTAATAAAATTCCATATTTATACTTCACTACTGGGTTACCAAAAACTTACCATACTATAAAAGATGAAATAAATTTAATAAATTTTAATGGGATTCTTTTTACTATTAAGCTAACAGAGCATATAATCTCACAATTAAATCCACAAGAATTGCAATTCAAAAAAATAAAATTACATCATTACCTTCATTCTGCTGTAGCATCTATATTTTAAATTTTAGAGATTTTTTAGATGCTTTAAAATACATTTTAAAAAATTATAAAAAATAATGTCAAATTGACATTATTTTTATATGGCATACTTAATGATTATGCAAAAGCAAAACTTCAAAAAAACAAAAGATATGAGTGAAATTAAAATTAAACCTTTAGCAGATCGAGTAGTTATCGAACCAGCACCTGCTGAGGAAAAAACTGCAGGTGGTATCATTATCCCAGACACAGCAAAAGAAAAACCTCTAAAAGGTACAGTAGTAGCTGTAGGTAGTGGCAAAAAAGATGAACCTATGACAGTAAAAGTAGGTGATCAAGTATTATATTCCAAGTATGCAGGCACCGAAATTACTATTGATGGTAAAGAATATCTGATAGTTAGAGAATCAGACATTTTAGCAATTATTTAATCATTAATTAACATTTTAAAATAAATAAAACTATGGCAAAAGAAATTATATTAGGCTTTGATGCCCGCGAACAATTAAAAAAAGGTGTAGATAAATTAGCCAATGCAGTTAAAGTAACACTAGGTCCCAAAGGACGTAATGTAGTTATAGAAAGAAGCTATGGAGCACCTGTAACCACTAAAGATGGTGTATCAGTAGCTAAAGAAATTAGCTTAGAAGATAAATTTGAAAATATGGGTGCTCAAATGGTAAAAAAAGCTGCTAGCGAAACTAGTGATGCAGCTGGTGATGGCACAACAACTGCTACTCTTCTTACTCAAATTATCTTCAATGCTGGTCTAAAAAGTGTTACCGCTGGAGCTAATCCTATGGATCTGAAACGTGGTATAGACAAAGCTGTGAAAGCTGTTATTGAAAACCTAAAACAACAATCTCAGCAAGTAGGTGATAGCTATGAAAAAATAGAACAAGTAGGAACCATTTCTGCTAATAATGACCCAGAAATAGGTAAAACTATCGCTGAGGCAATGAAAAAAGTAAAAAAAGAAGGTGTAATCACTATAGAAGAAGCTAAAGGTACTGATACTACTGTAGATGTAGTAGAAGGTATGCAATTCGATCGTGGTTACATTTCACCATATTTCGTCACTAACTCTGAAAAAATGACTGTAGAATATGATGATCCTTATATACTACTTTATGACAAGAAATTAAGCGGCATGAAAGAACTACTGCCAGTTCTAGAAAAAGTTTTCCAAACTAGTAGACCATTAATTATCATTGCTGAGGATGTAGAGAGCGAAGCTCTAGCTACTTTGGTAGTTAATAAACTAAGAGGTTCTCTGAAAGTAGCTGCAGTCAAAGCTCCTGCTTTTGGAGATAGAAGAAAAGAAATGCTCGAAGATATAGCTATATTAACTGGTGGTACTGTTATTAGCGAAGAAAAAGGATTTAAACTAGAGGATGCAACTTTAGATCTCCTAGGTCAAGCTAAAAAAGTTACTATTGACAAAGATAATACTACTATTGTAGAAGGTGCTGGCAAAAAAGAAAATATCGAAGCTCGCATCAAACAGATAAAAGTGCAAATAGAAGATGCTAAAAGTGACTATGATAAAGAAAAGCTACAAGAAAGATTAGCTAAATTAGCTGGTGGTGTGGCTGTCATCAGAGTAGGTGCTGCTACTGAAGTAGAAATGAAAGAGAAAAAAGATAGATATGATGACGCTCTACATGCTACACGTGCTGCTGTAGAAGAAGGTATCATCCCTGGTGGTGGTGTTTCCTACATTAGAGCTATTGATGTACTAGATAAAGTAGATGTAGCTAATGAAGACGAAAAAATCGGCGTAGATATCATCCGTAGAGCTCTAGAAGAACCTCTACGACAAATAGTAGAAAACGCAGGTTTAGAAGGTAGCGTGATAGTACAAAAAGTTAAAGAAGGTAAGGGTGATTATGGCTTTAATGCTTATTCAGAAAAATTCGAAAATCTTCTCGAAGCTGGTGTAATAGATCCTACTAAAGTTGCTAGAATAGCTATCGAAAAAGCTGCTTCTATAGCTGGTGCACTTCTTATTACAGAAGCTGCTATAGCAGAAATACCAGAAGAGAAACCAGCAGGTCCTGCTATGCCTCCAATGGATTACTAAAATTTTATAATATATCT
>JAGPGB010000092.1 GCA_018056215.1 Bacteroidales bacterium
AAATATATTCGATGCAGTTAGGTAAATAAATAGCAATTTTATCTCCTTTTTTATAACCAAGATCTAATAAGCTATTAGCTAGTCTAAAACTACTTTCTTTTAGTTGCAAATAATTATATTCTTTATCATTAGAGATAAAGGCGGTTTTTTCTCCATATTTGTCCGCTGCTTCGATAATTAATTGTCTTACATCTGGTCTAGTTTCCATAACTATAAATATATTTTTTAGTATTGCAAAAATAGTAAAAAAAAACTTTATAAAAATGTGTAAAAATTTTTTACTGAAATATTAGTTTATTTAGAATAGTTTCTAAATATACAAATAAATTAGATAAAACATCATTATATTTATACATAAAAGTGTAATATTAAGATAAATAATTTTTTTGTTAATTATTAAAAAAATCATATTTTAAAAAAATTATTTTTTCAATTTTGTTTGTTTTTACATAAAAATTTTTCTACCTTTGCGAAAAAATATATATGGATATATCGCATATAGAGCACATAGGCATAGCTGTAAAAAATTTAGACGAAAGCATAGAAAAGTACGAGAAATTATTTAATATAAAATGCTATGCTATCGAAGAGGTAAAAGATCAAAAAGTAAAAACAGCTTTTTTCAAAATAGGACAAACTAAAATAGAACTATTAGAGGGTACAGATCCCGATAGCGCAATATCAAAATTTATAGAAAAACGTGGTGAGGGAGTACAACATATCGCTTTTGCAGTAAAGAATATCGAGAACGTACTAGAAGAATTAAAAAATAAAAATGTTCAATTAATAGATGAAAAGCCTAGAAGGGGAGCTGAAGGACTTAGTATAGCTTTTCTACATCCTAAAAGTACTGGTGGAGTATTAATTGAGCTATGTGAAAATAAAAACGATTAAAATAATCAATATTCATGTCAATAGAAAAAAAAATAGAACAATTATTAGAAAAGCGAAAGCAAGCTTTATTAGGCGGTGGTCAAAAGCGAATAGAATCGCAACATGCCAAAGGTAAATTGACAGCACGCGAAAGAATTAACATTTTACTAGATGAGGGCTCTTTTGAAGAGTTTGATATGTTTGTAACCCATCGATGTACAGATTTTGGTCTAGACAAAGAACAATATTATGGTGATGGTGTTATCACTGGTTATGGTACCATTGATGGTAGACTAGTATATGTTTTTTCTCAAGATTTTACTGTTTTTGGTGGTTCATTGTCTGAATCTTACGCAGAAAAGATTTGCAAAATAATGGATTTAGCCATGGAAAATGGAGCCCCAGTAATAGGTATAAATGATTCTGGTGGAGCTCGTATACAAGAAGGTGTGCGCAGTTTAGCAGGATATGCAGATATTTTTGAAAGAAATATTTTGTCATCAGGAGTGATACCTCAAATAAGTGCTGTTTTTGGTCCCTGTGCTGGTGGAGCTGTATATTCACCTGCTTTGACTGATTTTATTGTTATGTCTAAGCAAAATAGCTATATGTTCGTTACTGGTCCTAAAGTTGTAAAAACTGTTACTGGTGAAGTAGTAACTGATGACGAACTAGGTGGTCCTGATGTACACGCCTCAAAATCAGGTGTTGCTCATTTCGTGGCTAATACAGAAGAAGAAGGACTTTTACTTATTCGTAAATTGTTTAGCTATTTACCTTCTAATAATTTAGAAGATCCTCCATTTGTCGATACTAATGATCCAATTGATAGAATGGATGATTATCTGAATTTCATCATTCCAGATAATCCAAATAAACCATATGACGTCAAAGAGGTAATAACAAGAATAGTAGATAATGGAGAATTTCTAGAAGTACATGGTCAGTATGCTCAAAATATTGTTGTTGGCTTTGCTAGAATGGGTGGCATGAGTGTGGGAATAGTAGCTAATCAACCTAATTATCTAGCGGGTGTTTTAGATATTAATGCATCTAGAAAAGGTGCAAGATTTGTAAGATTTTGTGATGCTTTTAACATTCCTATCATTACTTTAGTAGATGTACCAGGCTTCATGCCAGGTACTACACAAGAATATGGTGGTATAATAGTTCATGGAGCTAAATTACTTTTCGCATATGGTGAGGCAACAGTTCCTAAAATTACTGTTACTTTAAGAAAGTCCTATGGTGGAGCTCATGACGTGATGGGTTGTAAACAATTAAGAGCAGACATTAACTATGCATGGCCTACAGCTGAAATTGCTGTAATGGGAGCTAGTGGTGCAATAGAAATCCTAGAAAGAAAAAATATTTTAGCTATTGAGGATGAAGAGGAAAGAAAAAAATATATAGAAAACAAAATCAACGAATATACCGAAAAATTTTGCTCCCCATTCGAAGCTGCTAGATATGGTTATATAGATGATATCATTGAGCCTAGAAACACAAGATATAGAATCATTCGCTCTCTAATGTCTCTATCTACTAAAAAACAAAATTTGCCACCTAAAAAACATTCTAATTGTCCTTTATAATTGTGTTATTATGAAAAAAATAATTTTATTTATTACACTTTTATTATTTGGAGTAACTATTTTTTCACAAACAATAGCTGATATTAGAATTAATGAGTTCTCTCCTAATTATAATGGTGATTTAATAAATCCTTTAGGTAATAAAAGTCCCTGGATAGAGCTTTATAATACTTCTCTGGTTTCATTAAATGTAGGTACAATGTATCTAACTGATGATAGAAATGATCTAAAAAAATATCAACTACCTAAAAGTGATGAATTAAAAATATCTGCTAATGGTTTTTTGATTATTTATTTAGATACTTCTAAACATTTTCATCCTACTGTGGCATCTTTATCTGCTGAGACTGGATATTTAGCTTTAGTTTTATCTGATGGTAGAACTATAGTGGATTCTGTGATTTATGATCCTAAATTAATAACAGATGGAACTTTTCTAAGCCGTACTATTGATGGAGCTGGCAACTGGGAAATTACAGATATTAGTACTCCATTATTATCTAATGATATAAAAATTTATGAATCTCCAAATGAAATAGTAAAAAGATTAGACCCGTATGGTATTGGAATATCTATAATTTGTTTTTTTATTGTGATTATAATTTTGATTATGCTTTATTTAGCTTTCTACTACATATGGAAAATTAAAAGACCAGTAGTAAAAACTAAAAGAGTAGAAATCAAAAAAGAAGGTGAAGACTTTAAAACTGAAATTATTCACAATGAAGAAGAAATTAGTAGCGAAGTATTAGCTACTATCGGTACTGCCCTTCACTTATATCTATTAAGTATGCATGATTATGAGAATGGAATTATTACAATAAAAAAGGTTACTAAACCATATTCACCCTGGAGCTCTAAGCTCTATAATTTAACACCAACCCCTCAAAAAATTAATTTACCTAAAAAAATAATTTATGAAAAAAATAGACCTAACAATTAATGGAAATAAATATAGTGTAGAAATAGGAAATATTGATGGTAACCAAATAGAAGTAAATGTAAATGGTACCTTCTACAATGTAGAATTATCAAAAGATATTGAAATTCCTAAAACCCCAACTTTGGTATCTACCGTTGTTAATAAGGCTGTGAAAGAAACTATTCCAGAGCAGACCACTAGTGTAGCTACTAGACCAATTAATTCACCCTTACCTGGTGTAGTATTAAATGTATTAGTGAAAGAAGGTGATACTGTCCAACGAGGACAAAATCTAGTGATTATCGAAGCTATGAAAATGGAAAATGAAATCAAAGCTGATGGTCCTGGAATAGTAAAAAGAATTCTTGTGCATAAAGGTGATACTATTAGTGAAGGTCAAACTTTAGTAGAAATAGGAGGATAAGATATGAATTTTTTAAATTTCGTCGTAGATAATTTAGAGAAGTTTCTAGAATATACTGCTTTTGCTAATATGAGCTGGGGTAATCTAATTATGATAATTGTGGGGCTTATTTTCATTGCTTTAGCAATTATTAAACAATATGAGCCTTATTTACTAGTTCCTATTGGTTTTGGTATCATTCTAGGTAATATAGCATCAGTTCCTGGCTTGCAAATAGGAATATACGAAGAAGGTAGTGTTTTAAATTATTTATACTTTGGTGTAATAAAAGGTATTTATCCACCATTAATCTTTCTAGGTATTGGAGCTATGACTGATTTCAGTGCTTTATTATCTAATCCAAAATTATTTATTATTGGTGCTGCAGCTCAATTAGGTATTTTTGGTGCTTTAATACTGGCTCTTTTATTTGGTTATACACCCACTGAGGCTGGAGCTATCGGAATAATAGGTGGTGCAGATGGACCTACAGCTATATTTTTAAGCTCTAGGTTAGCTCCACACTTAATAGGAGCTATAGCAATCTCTGCATATAGCTATATGGCATTAGTACCTGTCATTCAGCCTCCTATAATGCGTGCTATGACTACTAAAAAAGAAAGATTAATACGTATGAAACCACCACGCGCCATTTCTAAAAGAGAAAAAATATTATTTCCTCTTTTAGGAATTTTACTCACTACTTTAATAGTTCCTTCAGGTTTACCTTTATTAGGAATGTTATTTTTTGGTAACTTACTTCGTGAAAGTGGCGTTACACGTAGATTAGCCGAAACTGCTAGTGGACCTATGCTAGATATTGTTACTATTTTGATTGGCTTGACAGTAGGAGCATCGACTCAGGCTTCTACATTTCTGACAGTTAAATCTTTAGGTATTTTTGCTTTAGGAGCTGCATCTTTCATGATTGCTACTTTTGGTGGTGTCCTTGGCGTTAAAATTATGAATTTATTTATTAAAAAACCAGAGAATAAAATTAATCCTTTGATAGGTAATGCAGGTGTATCTGCTGTACCAGATGCTGCACGAGTGTCTGAAATGATAGGATTAGAGTATGATCCATCAAACCATTTACTTATGCATGCTATGGGACCTAATGTAGCTGGTGTGATAGGTAGTGCTGTGGCTGCTGGTCTTTTGCTAAGCTTTTTAGCTTAATTGTTTTTAAAAATAAATTATTTTTTTAAAAAAGAACATTCATTTGAATGTTCTTTTTTATTTTTTTCATATTAAAATTTTTATATACATTTGCTTATAAATATAATAAATATGATTTCGATAATAATGGGAAGCTTTTCAGATTTTGATATTATTAAAAAAGCTATTGATACATTAACTGATTTTGACATTGAATATGATGTACAAATTTTATCTGCACATAGAACACCTGATGAGAC
>JAGPGB010000093.1 GCA_018056215.1 Bacteroidales bacterium
AAGCATTATTTTGATGAAATACATTTTCTAGATATAGTAGATTGTAATGCAGGTGATCATGGTAAATATTTTGCAACAAATTTTAATCCAGAAATAAATATTAGAGAAATTACAGCCAAAGGTAAATATTATGAAAATGGTAAATGGATAGAGACAGAACCACTCACAATACATAGACCTATAGAATATCCTGAAATTGGCGAAAAAGAAAGCTATTTATTACACCATGAAGAATTAGAATCTTTAGTAAAAAATTTCCCTAGCATTAAAAGAGCTAGATTTTGGATGACATTTTCGCAACGTTATCTGACAGCACTCGAAGTATTACAAGAAGTGGGTATGACCTCTATTGAACCAATTAATTATGAAGGCAAAGAGATTGTCCCTCTACAATTTTTAAAAGCCCTTTTGCCAGATCCTAGTAGTTTAGGACAAAATTATAAAGGTAAAGCATGCATAGGAGTTCAATTAAAAGGATTACACCAAAATAAAGAACGAACATATTTCATTTGGAGCATCTTTGATCATGAAAAAGCATATAAAGAAACAGGAACTCAAGCAGTTGCTTATTCTACAGGTATACCAGCTATGGTAGGAGCTATAATGTATTTAAAAGGATTATGGAAAAAACCAGGTGTTTACAATGTAGAAGAATTCGACCCAGACCCATTTTTAGAAACTATGCCAAAATTTGGAATCGATTGGCATGAAGCTATAGACATAGTATTACCTATTGATAAATAAAAATGTTATTAATATATTTATTAAAATTTATAAAAATAGCTAAATGAAAAGGCAATATTATGATAATATACCTTCTCCATGCTTTGTACAAGAAGAGAATAAACTAATTAATAATTTAGAAATTCTAAAATATGTGAGAGAAAATGCACCAGTGCAAATACTGGTGGCCTTGAAAGGATATGCTTTTTGGCACTCTTTTCCATTAATAAAGAAATATTTAGATGGAGCATCAGCTAGTTCGCTTTTCGAAGTCAAACTTATTTACGAAGAAATGGGAGTAAAAGCTCATACATATTGCCCTGCATATTTAAAAGATGATTTTGAAGAAATAGCTAATTTATCTAAACATTTAACATTCAATTCATTATCACAATGGGACCTATTTAAAAATACTATTAAAGCATCTATATCGTGTGGATTAAGAATTAATCCTGAATATAGTGAGATAGATATACCAATTTATAATCCTGCAATTAACGGTAGTAGATTAGGAATGGTTAAATCTATGATACCAGATAAATTACCAGATGGCATTGAAGGATTACTATTTCATGTGATGTGCGAGCAAGATTCTTATGTATTGGAGAGAGTTCTACAAAAAGTAAAAGAAAAGTTTCATAAACAATTGATGCAAGTAAACTGGTTAAATATGGGAGGTGGTCATTGGATAACTGATAAAAATTATGATGTAAATCATCTTATTAATTTATTAAATCAATTTCATCAAGATTATCCTCATTTACAATTGATAATGGAGCCTGGTGAAGCGATAGGATTAGGAACAGGATTTTTACTTGCTACTGTTCAAGATATAGTAGAGAATAATGGGATAAAGACAGCTATTCTAGATGTTTCATTTTCGGCACATATGCCAGACACATTGGAGATGCCATACAAACCTATTGTGAGAGATGCTAACATTGACGCTACTAATAGTCCATATAAGTATAGATTAGGAGGTATATCATGTTTAGCAGGAGATTATATGAGTGAATATGGCTTCGAATCACCATTACAATTAGGAGATCAAATAATTTTCGAAGATATGATCCATTATACTATGGTAAAAACAACGTTATTTAATGGTGTAAAACATCCATATATAGGTGTAATAAATCAATCTGGTGATTTCGAATTACTCAGAGCTATTCCATATGAATATTATAAATATAGATTATCATGAAAAATTTTTTCATATTTCTTTTCTTTTAAGCTACATTAATTAAAATATTGATTTATATTTTATAAAACTATTTCTTGCAAATCACATTAATTTTTATTAATTTTGTAAAAATCTAAAAAATTTAATATTATGAGTATAAAAGAAAGATTAAAACCTGGTATAGTATGGGGTAAAGATTTAGAAGCCTTATATGCTGATGCTAAAGAGCGTGGATATGCTATTCCTGCAGTCAATGTAGTAGGTACTAATTCTATAAATGCAGTTTTAGAAGCTGCGAGAGATGCTCATTCACCTGTAATTATTCAATTTTCTAGTGGTGGAGCTCAGTTTATTGCTGGTAAAACATTGCCTAATGATAATTATGAGGCTGCTATTATAGGTGCAGTTTCTGGTGCTATGCATATTCATAATGTAGCTGAATATTATGGTGTACCAGTAGTTATACATTCAGATCATGCTCAGAAAAAATTATTACCGTGGGTAGATGGCATGTTAAAAGCTGGTGAGAAATTTTTCGCTGAACATGGCAAACCATTATTTTCTTCGCATATGCTTGATCTAAGTGAGGAAACACTAGAAGAGAATATTAAAATATCTAAAACCTTTCTAGAACGCATGAGTAAAATAGGTATGTTCCTAGAAATAGAGCTGGGAGTAACGGGTGGCGAAGAAGATGGTATATATCATTCTGCTATTGACAATCCTAAGCTTTATACTCAACCAGAACATGTAGCTTATGCTTATGAAGAATTGAAAAAAATTAGTTCTAATTTCACTATTGCAGCTGCTTTTGGGAATGTTCATGGCGTTTATAAACCTGGTTCAGTTGTTCTTAAACCAATTATTTTGAAAAATTCTCAAGATTATATTCACAATAAATTTTCTACTTCTGATAGTAAACCAGTAAATTTTGTTTTTCATGGTGGCAGTGGTTCTGCTTTAGAAGAAATTCGCGAAGCTGTCAGCTATGGTGTAGTAAAAATGAATATCGATACTGATACTCAATGGGCATTCTGGGATGGCGTTCATAAATATTATTTAAAATATAAAGATTATCTGCAAGGGCAAATAGGCAATCCCGAAGGCCCTGATAAACCTAATAAAAAATATTATGATCCTAGAGCTTGGCTGAGAGAGGGCGAAAAATCTATGAAAGATCGTGTCATCAGAGCTTTTGATGATCTTCTATCTCTACATGTTTTAGATTAATAATTATTTTAATGACTAATACTATTATTGAAAAAGCCCCAGCAAAAATTAATCTGGGGCTTTTTATTTTAAATAAACGTTCAGATGGGTATCATAATATTTATTCTGTATTTTATCCATTAATAAATTTTTACGATACTATAGAGATTTCTTTATCATCTCCATCATTATATGTACCAAATCATCCAGAATTGGAGAATGAATCTAATTTAGTTTGGAAAGCATATAATTTATTAAAACAAGATTTTGATCTACCATCGATTTCTATTATTTTGAATAAAAATATTCCATATCAGGCTGGTCTCGGTGGAGGTTCTAGTGATGCTATAGCCACTATTAAGGCTATTAATAAACTTTTTGATTTAGAATTAACTAAAGAGAAATTATTGAACTATGCTAATAGTTTAGGAAGTGATTGTGCATTTTTTATTGATTGTAAACCATCAATAGTTAAAGGACGTGGTGATATTATTAATTTTATAGATCTATCATTACAAGATTATTTAATCGTAGTATTTTTACCAATTTTCAAAGGTAAACTTATTCATGTATCTACTGCAGAAGCATATAATTTGATAAACACTAATCAGGATAGAGAGGATATGGAGTCTATAATAAATAATCATCCAATTGATGAATGGGCGAATTATCTAAAAAATGATTTTTTAGACATTTTTATACAAAAATACCCATTTGTAAATGAATTTATAAATACTTTATATGATAATGGTGCTTTGTATGTAAATATGAGTGGTAGTGGGTCGGCTATATTTGCTATATATGATAAAAAAAGTGAGAGACCCATTGGGTCTCCCACTATATCTAAATTTAGTAAAATTATCTATCAAGGAGATTTATAATTTCACACAAATCATTCTTTTAATCATTAATTATAGTAATCCAATTATGTGGATCTGCTATATCTCCAAATTGAATACCCGTAAGGGTTTCGTATAATTTAGTAGTAATAGGACCAGGTTTGCCATCTGGACAGAAATGATATGTTTCGCCAGATGCCATATCTATGATTTCTCCGATAGGTGTAATAACTGCTGCAGTACCACAAGCGCCTACTTCTTCGAATGTAGGTAATTCTGTTAATGGAATAGGTCTAGTCTCTACTTTCATTCCCATATCTTTAGCTAATTGCTGTAAACTTTTATTAGTAACTGATCGCAGAATACTTGTGCTCTCTGGTGTAACATATGTATTATTTTTTATACCAAAGAAATTAGCAGCACCGATTTCATCAATATATTTTTTCTCTTTAGGATCTAAATACATTGGAGAACCAGCACCAAATTTAGCAGCTCGCAGTGTACCACGTAAACTAGCAGCGTAATTGCCACCACATTTGAATGTACCAGTTCCTAGAGGAGCTGCTCTATCTGAATCTCTCTCAATAGCGATTTTAGTAGGTTTAAAACCAGTTTTGAAATATGGTCCCACTGGAGATACGAATACTACAAACATATAATCTTTTGAAGGTTTAACACCTACCTCTGGAGTAATACCAATCTCTAATGGTCTAATATATAAAGTCGCTCCAGTACCATAAGGAGGTACATATTTTTCATTCCTTAAAACAGCTTCTTTGATTGCTTGGAAAAATAATTCCTCAGGTACTTGTGCCATTACTAATCCTTCTGCACTATACCTGAAACGTTTAGCATTCTCATCCCAACGGAATAACCTTATTTTACCATCTTTACCTCTATAAGCTTTTAGTCCTTCAAAAATTTCCTGTCCATAGTGCAAACTTGTAGCTGCTATATGAATAGGAAAATATTCTGAATCACTGACCTCAATAGGTGTCCATTGCTCATTTTTGTAATAAGCCCTAATGTTATAATCAGTTTTAAAATAACCAAATGGTAACTCTGACCATTTAATTTCTGCTGTATCCATATTTTTTTTGCTAATTTATAAATTATTATTGATACCAATGCAAATAATTAATAAAAAAACATATTGATATAATCTAATATTTTTATTGATATTTATCAATATTATTCTATTGGCATTAAAATAATGAAATAAGTGTTTCATTAATAAATATTTTTTTATTTTT
>JAGPGB010000094.1 GCA_018056215.1 Bacteroidales bacterium
AGTCTCCCCCTCTCCTTAATTCAACCCAATCAATAAAAAACAACAGTCTTTAAAAATATTCTTTTAACCTTTCGAATAGTGATTTACCAGATGATTGCCTTTGCACATTAAAGTCTTTCATTTTTTTCATTTCTTCAAGCAAAGTTTTTTCTTCTTTTGTAATTTTGTCAGGAACATGGATATTTATACTCACAATGAAATCTCCTCTTTGAGATGAATTAATATCTGGCAAACCTTTATTTCTCAATCTAAACAATTTACCCGGTTGAGTGCCAGGAGGTATTTTAATAGTAGCTTTACCATTTAAAACAGGTATTTCTATTTCTGTGCCTAAGACTGCATCTGGATAGGAAATATAATGTTCATAAAAAATATTTAAACCATCTCTTTTAAACAATGGATGTTCTTCTTCCTCTATTAAAACTATTAAATCACCTGGAACGCCATATAATATTTGATTACCTTGACCTTTGAGTGTTATTTGCATATCTTGCAGAGCACCAGGAGGTATTTTAATAGTAACTACTTCTTTAGAATCTTCTTGGCCAGTGCCACCGCAATGTTCACATTTTTCTTTTACAATTTTTCCTTTACCATTACAATTAGGACAAACATTAGTAGATTGCACACGTCCGAAAAGTGTATTAGTAACTTGAGTAACCCTACCAGTGCCATGGCAAGTAGGACAAGTAATTATGCTCGCTTCAGATTTAGCTCCTATACCTTCACAAACATGACAAACCACTTTTTTATTTAAAGTAACTTTTTTTTCTACACCTGTAGATATTTCTTCTAATGTCAACTTTATACGAATACGAAGATTGGTGCCTTTTTGAGTATATGTTTGATAATAATTTCCCTCTCCAGCTCTTCTTCTAAAACCAAAAAAGTCATCAAAGATATCATTTAAATTAGAGAAAATATCATCATCATTGCTGAAAAAATCATCGCTCATGCCTGCTTCGCCATACCTATCATATCGCTGTCTTTTGTCTGAATCACCCAATACTGCATATGCTTCCGCAATTTCTTTAAACTTTTCTTCAGATTCTTTATCTTCTGGATTTCTATCTGGGTGATATTGCATTGCTAGCTTGCGATAAGCTTTTTTTATCTCATCATCGCTAGCATTTTTAGCTACACCTAAAATTTCGTAATAATCTTTCTTTGCCACAATCCTAATTTTATTGATAAACTACAACTTTTGCATAACGTAAAACCACTGGACGGTCCTGTAGATTTAATTTATATCCTTTCATCAAAACATCAGCAACAGTATTTTTCTTTTCTTCAGGTCCCTCGATGGTACTAATAGCCTCGTGTAATTCTATATCAAATGGTTCATTTATGGGATTAATCTCTTCTACACCATATTTCTTTAATATATTTAAAAATTTTTGATAAATCAATTTATATGCCTGCGAAATCGCATCTAAAGTTTGATTTTTTTCTATAGCTTCTAAACCTCTTTCTATATCATCGATAATAGGTAACAGATCAATGATTAATTGCATATTAGCTGTGTCTATCAGGTTTAGTTTTTCTTTATTAGTTCTTTTTTTATAATTATCAAACTCAGCACATAATCTCAAATATTTATCATTAAGCTGATCATTTTGATTTTTTAATTCGTCTAAATGTTTTTGGATTTCATCTTTAATATTTTCTTCTTGAACATCCATATTGATTTCTTCTTGATTTTCGAGGTTCATTTCTTCATTATTCAAAACATCTTTTTCTTTCATATAAATATTTTTTTTAGGTTATTGGCAAAATTCTTGCCTTAATTAAAATTTAGACAATTTGTCAGGGACGTGGATATTTGATTCATTTAATATTTGTTTAAGTTCATTTATGACTTCTGGCAAAATAGGGATACCATTTTTTTTATGAAAACTAGTCTTTTCGACTTCAGGATCATTAGGTATAAGGACAGGCTGGTTTGGGTCAATAGGAGTAGCTGCTCTCATAGTTTTAATCCATAAATCCATATATTCTTTTACCTCATTTGCAGGTCTGAAAGCATCCAATTTGATAGCAGCAAAAAAATGTCCTAATCCTTTACCTGGATAGTAATCTTTGTCTGGAAGATAACTAACCTGTGGAGGTACAAAATTACCAAAATTAGCTCCGGATAATACAGCTGTAAGTATATCCACTATTGCAGTTAAACAATAACCTTTATAGCCAGCATGCTCATAATCTCCGCCTAAAGGTAAAATCATACCTTTTTTTCTCAAAATAGATGGATCAGTAGTAGGCATACCATCAGCATTTTGTAGCATACCTTCGGGGACAGTTTTGCCCTGTTTTTCTAATAATTCTACTTTACCACGAGCAATAGGTACAGTGGCAAAATCTGCTAAAAATATTGGTTCATTTTGTGTAGGCATAGCAAAAGCAATTGGATTAGTACCTAACATTGCTTGTTTAGCGAAAGTAGGGGCTACTGTTGGGTTAGCATTAGTCATAGCTATACCTATCATATCGTGCTTTACAGCTTTGATAGCATAATATCCTGCTATACCGAAATGATTAGAATTATTAACAACTACAACGCTACAACCGGCATTTTGAGCTTTAGATATAGCTAAATTCATAGCAAAATCACCACTAATCATTCCTAAACCGTTATCACCATCTACTAAAGCTGTAGCTAGACTTTCTCTAATAATTTTGGGTTTAGCATTAATATTTAGCCTATTTTTTTGCCATAATCCTAAATAATCTTTTACTCTCACTAAACCATGTGATGGGATACCACGCAATTCAGCTTCTACTAGCACATCAGCTACTAATTCTGCATCATTTTTATCCATTCCAATAGTTGTGAAAATATCAGTTATGGCAATTTTTAAATCATTATAATTAATAATAAATTTATCAGAGTTCATATTTTTTAGAAAAAATTATTAAATTATTTAGCAAAAGAAACAGCTCTTGTTTCTCGAATAACTGTAACTTTAATTTGTCCTGGGTATGTCAATGAATTTTCTATTTTTTTGCTAAGGTCCATAGATAATTGAAAAGCTTCTGCATCAGAAATTTGATCAGCAGAGACTATGACGCGTATTTCTCTACCAGCTTGAATAGCAAAAGATTTTTGTACTCCATTATAATTTTGAGCAATATTTTCTAACTCTTTAATACGAGTAATATAAGCATCTATAACATCTCTACGTGCACCTGGTCTAGCACCGCTAATAGCATCGCATACTTGTACTATAGGAGCTAATAAAGTAGTAGCTTCTACTTCATCATGGTGAGCGCCAATAGCATTAATGATTTCAGGATGTTCTTTATATTTTTCTGCTAATTTCATACCTAAAATAGCATGAGGTAATTCTGGCTCATTATCGGGAACTTTGCCTATATCGTGCAATAAGCCAGCTCTTTTAGCCAATTTAGGATTAAGCCCAAGCTCAGCTGCCATAGTAGCACACATTAGAGCTACTTCTTTGCTATGTGCTAGGAGATTTTGTCCAAAAGAGGTACGATATTTCATTTTACCAACTAAACGAATCAAATCTGGATGCATATTAGTGATGCCAAGATCTATGAGTGTATCTTTGCCTACTTTCATAATTTCTTGCTCGATTTGTTTTTTCACTTTAGCGACTACTTCTTCTATACGAGCTGGTTGTATGCGACCATCAGCCACTAGCATTTCTAAAGATAACCTAGCTATTTCTCGCCTTACAGGATCAAAAGAAGACAAAACAATCAAATCTGGTGTATCATCGATGATTATTTCTACTCCAGTGGCAGCTTCTAAGGTTTTAATATTTCTACCATCTCTTCCAATAATTCTTCCTTTCATATCATCACCAGCAATAGGGAAAGTACTTACAGCAGCTTCAGATGAATATTCAGTAGCTGTACGTTGGATAGTTTCAATAATAATTTTTCTAGATTCTTCTTCTGCTTGCATACGAGCTTCATCTACGAGATTTTTGACATAATTGCTTACTTGAATTCTAGCATCTTCTTTCATTGACTCTATGAGTTCTGTACGAGCTTGTTCAGCAGTTAATCCAGCAATTCTCTCTAATTGATTTTGATATGCTTTAAGAGTTTCGTCAGTTTTTTCGATTTTTTCATTCAGAGAAGCTTGATCTTTGATTAATTGCTCTTTTTGTTGATTATACTCTTTAATTTTCTTTTGTAGCTCATCATTTTTTTGCTTGATAACGAGGTCTTGTTGCAATAGTTTATTTTCTAAAGCATCAAGTTTTTTTGTTTTTTGTTGTATTTCCTCTTCAGCTCTTGTTTTATATTGAAGAGATTTTTCTTTAGCCTCGAGTATTTTTTCTTGTTTCAATACTTCAGCTTGTTTTTGAGCATCTTGTAATATTATATCACGTTTTTTTAAAGCATTTCGCTTAATTATGAAATACCAAGCTGCTATGCCAATAGCTATTACAGCTATTTCTATCACCAATATCACTACATTTGTCATAGTTTTATATTTTTTTAGTTAGTTAATTTATTTTTTTAATTTATTTTAAAACTTTTAAATTAAAAAAAATTAGTTTTAGAATGCTATGACAATATGGGGAGGTGAGTAAAGTGAAAAATTATTAAACTCACACTTGTGTATCAAATAAAGATAATATTTGCTCCAATCTACCACCTAATTCCTCCTCAACAAAAAGATGTTCTTGTTGTAATTTTGATAAAGTAATAGCCTGCTCTATTAGCAGCATTGATAAAAGAGTTTGTAGGTTTTGTCCAGTATATTTGCGTGAGTATATTATTAATTGCTCATCTAGAGCTTTTACAATTTTTCTAATATTAGCTTCATCACTTACATTTACTTTTAGAGGTATGGCTATGCCACCTAAACTGACATTAATATTAATAGTTTCCTCCATTTCACCTTACTCTTTTAACATTGCTATACATTTATCAATACGATTTATCATCTTTTTGATATGACGAGTTGCTTGGTCAGTAGCGCCTTTTTCTTCAATTATTTTTGATACTTTTATATTTATTATTTCTTTATCTTTATTCATTAATTCATTCTTTAATTCTATAATTTCTCTACCAAGCGACTCATTTTCTTTTTTAAAATTTGTCACAGCATCTTTTAACTCACGATTTTGTTGCATTAACTCCCTGATTTTTATTTCTATTTCAGAGATTAATACATCAAAATCCATTTTTTATACAAAATTAATAATTTTTTTTGAATTGATATTA
>JAGPGB010000095.1 GCA_018056215.1 Bacteroidales bacterium
AGATATTCGCAGAAATAGATCAATTAGAAAAAACTAGATTTCATTATAGCACTATTGTATCTCACAAAGATATTTATTATATACCTCTATTTATAGCTTTTATTTTATTAATATTTGAAGGATTAATAAGATGGGCGATACTTAAACAAAGAGTGTAAAATCAAGTTACATTGTTTTGTTAAACTTTGTATGTCATGGCAATATTTTTTATTTATAAACCCCTAAAACGACTTTGATATTCATCTTTTTGTTTTATAATAGGTTCAAAAATCGACCATGGTACTTTTTATTAAACTATTTTTGTAATAATATATATCATTACAAAAATGTAAGTTTATAAGAAAAAATATGACATTAAAAGTTAAACATTTTTATATAATAAAGAGAGAGCATATTAGCAAATATGCTCTCTCTCATATAATTTTTTATAAATCAAAAAAACAATTCAATTATCCTTTAAGGGCTTCTACACCATTAGCTATTTCTATTAATTCTTTAGTGATGGCGTCTTGACGTGCTTTATTATATTGTAAATTCAAATCCTTTAATAATTCTTTTGCGTTATCAGTGGCTTTACTCATCGCCGTCATTCTAGCTCCATGCTCACTGACAGAAGAATCTAGAAATATTTGGTAAGCAATAGTGTTTAAATATTTAGGTAAAAGTATTTTAGCAAATTCATTTTTTTCTGGCTCTAAAATAAATAAGTCATTGTCGCTATTTTCTTTTTTAAAAGTTAAAGGTAAAAATTGGTAATTATTTACATATTGTTGAGCAGCATTTTTAAATTTGTTATGTATGAAAACAATTTTTTTATATTTCATCTCCATAAAATCTTTTACCCATTGAGCAGATAAATTTTTAATAATATCATAATCTAATTTATCTATCAGTTCATCATATTTAGCTATTATTGGATAATTGTTTTTCTTAATGCCATCAAAAACTTTTTTCCCTATTGTTATTATTTCCAAATTATTTCTTTCTTCGTTTGAGAGGCTATTTACATAATTATTAACTTCTCTAACGACATTAGCATTAAAAGTGCCACACAATCCTCTATTAGATGAAAAAGCTACAAGTAATATTTTACCTTCAGTACGTTCATTAAAAAAAGTAGAGATAGAGGCATTATCTTCATCAAATACCAATTGTAGAAAATCAGTTAATATTTTTGAATATTCTCTTAGATGTATTATTCTATCTTGTGTTCTTCTAAGTTTAGCTGCAGATACTAGCTTCATTGCTTGAGTTATCTGCTGTGTGGACTCAATAGATTTAATACGTGTTTTAATAGCTTTTAATGTAGCCATAATTTATTTTTTTTCTTCAAATTGTTTAGATACTTCTTTAGCTAGGTCAGTCAATTTATTTTCTATTTCTTCATTAATAACACCTTGCTTTAAAGTTTCTAAAATTTCAGGATGTAAAGATTCTAATTTATGAAGGTAAGTTTCTTCAAAATTTCTAACTTTATTAATAGGGACATTTCTTATTAAGCCATGAGTACCTACAAACATTATTGCTATTTGTTTCTCAACTGACATAGGAGAATATTGAGGTTGTTTTAGCAGTTCTACATTACGAGCACCTTTATCTAATACTGCCATAGTAGCAGCATCGAGATCGCTTCCAAATTTAGTAAAAGCTTCTAGCTCTCTATATTGGGCTTGGTCTATTTTTAGTGTGCCAGCGACTTTTTTCATAGCTTTTAATTGAGCGTTACCACCAACTCGACTCACAGATATTCCTACATTAATAGCCGGACGTATACCAGCATTGAATAGATCTGTCTCTAGGAATATTTGTCCATCAGTAATAGAAATCACATTAGTAGGAATATAAGCCGAAACGTCTCCTGCTTGTGTTTCTATAATTGGCAGAGCTGTTAATGACCCACCACCTTTTACTTTATCTCTAATACTCTCTGGGAGATCATTCATTTGTTTAGCTACTTCATCATTTCTAATAATCTTTGCTGCACGTTCGAGTAGTCGAGAATGCAAATAAAATATATCTCCAGGATAAGCTTCACGTCCAGGAGGACGACGAAGTAGTAAAGATACTTCTCTATATGATACAGCTTGCTTAGACAAGTCATCATACACTACCAATGCATCTCTACCAGTATCACGAAAATATTCTCCTATTGCTGCACCAGCATATGGAGCATATAATCTATATGCTGCAGGATCCGAAGCGGGAGCAGATATTACAACTGTATAAGGCATAGCACCTTTATCTTCAAGGATTTTAACTGTTTGAGCTACAGTACTACTTTTTTGACCTACAGCCACATAAATGCAATAAACAGGTTTACCTTTTTCATAATTTTCTCGTTGATTGATAATAGTATCTATAACAATAGCAGTCTTACCTGTTTGTCTATCGCCGATGATCAACTCACGTTGTCCACGACCGATAGGTATCATAGCATCGATGGCTTTGATACCTGTCTGCAGAGGCACATTCACAGGTTCGCGAAATATCACGCCAGGTGCTATTCTTTCTAATGGCATTTCATAAAGTTCTCCCTCAATAGGTCCTTTACCATCAATAGGTTCGCCCAGAGTATTAATTACTCGCCCTAGTAATCCTTCACCAGTCATTATGGAGGCTATTCTATTTAGTCTCTTTACTTTATCACCTTCTTTTATTTCGCTTATTTCACCTAATACCACAATACCTACATTATCTATCTCTAAATTAAGCACTATACCTTTGATACCTGATTTAATAAATTCCACCATCTCTCCCGATTGCACTTTACCTAACCCATATACACGAGCTATGCCATCACCTACTTGCAAAACTGATCCTATCTCCTCTAAATTACTCTCGAGATCTAACCCAGCTATTTCTTGACGAATAAGTGCTATTACTTCTGAAGGCCTTATTTCTGACATATTTATTATTTTTTAATTTTTTACTTAAATGATTCTAAATTCAAAATTGATAAAAAATTTGAATTAGTATTTTTTCTCATATTCTTTTCTCATTATTTGTTTGCGAGCTTGTATTAATCTAGTCCTTAAGCTTTTATCTATCATGTAATCATAAAAATTTACAACAAATCCTCCAAGTATTTCCTTGTCAATATTTTCATTAAACTGCAATGATTTATTAGGAAAAAAATTATTTATCTTTAATTCTAATTTTTGTAGAAGTGCATCATTAAAAGGTTGAGCAGTAGTTATTGTAACGTTTAAAATATCATTAGCTTCATTATAAAATTCCTCATATGCTTTTACAATATCATGAAAAATCACAATTCGAGATTTACGTAATAATAAATTTAAGAACTTCAACGTTAGAGGAGCAATAAATTCAGAGAAAATATTTGAAAATAATTTCTCTTTTTTTTCTTGTCTAATAATTGGACTTTGCAAAACTATACGTAAATCATTATTTTCGCTCAAAATTTTATCTATCAATATAAGATCATTATATACACGCTCTGAGATATCTAACTCAGTGGCTAGGTCTAGAAGAGATTTCGCATAACGTTGAGCTACATTCATAATTTTTTTAGTTAAAATTTATTTTTTCTATTTGTTCTTCAATGATTTTTTTACTTACTTCTGGATTTTGGAGTTCATGTTCTAGAACTTTTTGAGCTATATTCAAAGAAATATCTGCTATCTCTACTCGTATTTCCTCGATAGCTCTTTGTTTTTCATTTTTGATTTCTATTCTAGCAGTTTCTATGATATTATCTGCTTCTTTACGAGCTTGTTCCTGAGCTTGAGCTATTATTTTATCTTTTATTTGTCTAGCTTCTGATAAGATAGCGTCTCTTTCTTCTTTAGCTTGTTGCAATAGAATTTCATTCTGAGCTTGCATGTCAGCCATTTCTTTTCTGACCTTTTCAGCTTGTTCTAATGCATTTGCAATGGTTTCTTCTCGCTTTTTGATAGCATTGATAATCGGTTTCCATGCGAATTTTCTAAGGACAAGGAAAACCAAAATAAATGTTATAGTTGTCCAGAATACTAAACCAAAACTTGGATTTATTAACATAGTTTTTAAAATTTTTTAAAAAAAATAAATCTTTGCGAGGTGAACGAACACCTCGCAAAGTAATTATTTACTTAATAAGTGCTACTACCACTCCGAAAAGTGATACACCTTCTATAAGAGCACAAGCAATAATCATTGCAGTTTGGATTTTATTAGAGGCTTCAGGTTGACGAGCTATACCATCCATAGCATGTTTACCAATTGTACCTATACCATAAGCACAACCTATTACTACTAATGCTGCTCCAATACTTGATAAAGATATCATATTTTTATATTTTTGGGGTTATTAATTCTCATGATGTTGTGGCATTGCTAATCCTATAAATAAAGAAGTTAATATAGTAAATATATAAGCTTGTAGAAAAGCTACCAATAGTTCAATAAAGTACATAAAAAAGTCTAGTATTATTGATACAGGTGCCATTGCTGCTGAACCAATAATAAATATTACCGATACTATACTTAAAATGATAATATGTCCTGCTGTAATATTTGCAAAAAGTCGTACCATCAATGCAAAAGGTTTTGTAAACATTCCAATAATCTCTGTAGGTATTAAAATCGGATACAACCACAGTGGTGCATTAGGATTAGCAAATATATCTCTCCAATAATTTTTATTTCCACTAAAATTGATTACTATCAAAGCTATGACTGCTAGAGTCATTGTAACTGCTATATTACCTGATACATTAGCTCCAAATGGGAAAAATGGTATTATTCCCATTATATTATTTAATAAAATAAAAAGAAATAATGTAAGTAAATATGGCACATATTTCCAATATTTGTTTGCTGGCAATGTGTCTTTTGCTATTCCATTTATAATAAAATCAAATATCATATCCATCAATGCTTGAAAGCCTTTGGGAGCTTTATCAGGATTTTTTTTGTATTTATTTCCTACAGGTATTAAAAGAGCACATAATATAATGGCAGATAAAAAAAGTGAAAATACATTTTTTGTAATCGATATATCTATCAATGAGGCATTTTCTATAATATTGCCAGCATTATCTATTTTTACTATACGTCCTTCTTTAGGACCTTCTTCAGCTATTTTATAATTTAAATATGGTTGATGACCATGATGAAATTTTGCAGATGAAAACATAACTAATTTGCCATTGTCTATCAATATGACAGGTAATGGCAAAGAAATATGTTTTTCTCC
>JAGPGB010000096.1 GCA_018056215.1 Bacteroidales bacterium
CCCCTTAAAAACTCTACTGCTATAAAATAATTTAATAGACTATATGATTTTCTCCATTCATGTCTGGTAGGGAATAGATTTGAATTATATTTATATTTTTTTAATATATAAATCATATCGTGTTTATAAAGTGCTATATTATTATGCATTTGAGATGGATGAGAACGATAGAGGACTAATGGCTCATCTAAATAGCCAAATTCACCTAATTCTCTCAATCTAATAGCTAAATCAAAATCTGCAGAAGTACTAATATTGGTATCAAACATTCCTGCCTCAAAGAAGCAATTTCTTTTGATGATTGCTGACGATGGAATAGCGGGTGTCATGAGGTTTCTAAATTTTTCCCAGTCATTATAAAATATTTTTTTTATTATCCTACAATTTTTATAGTTTTCACGTTCATCCCATAGAAACATAGAAGAATATACCAAAACACATTGTGATTCATTTATTAATTTTTCAACTTTTTTTCCTAAATTTTCAGGGAGCCAAATATCATCTGCATCTAGGAAGGATAATATCTCGCCCTTAGAAATCATAGCACCTACATTTCTAGTATCAGATACACCGGTATTATTTTTTTTAATATATGAAATACGACTATCATTGAACTGCTTGACTATTTCTGCTGTATTATCTGTAGATCCATCATCTACAATTATTAATTCCCAATTTTTATAAGTTTGATCTATTACACTTTGGATAGTGTCTGATATATATTTCTCACCATTATACACTGGTATGATTATGCTTACAAGGATATTTTCATTCATTATAGATCTGCTTTAACAAATTAAATTTATTTTCTACTGTGTACTGTTTGACAGATAGAGGAGCATTATTAATTAATTTTTCTCTAATATTATTATTTTCTAAAATTAATTTTATTCCATTATATATTTCATTACTGTTTTTATAATCAACAACGATAGCATTTTCTAAGTGTTTAACACATTCATTTGCTATACCGCTGAGAGTACAAACCATAGGTATACCGCCAGCCAGAGCCTCTATGTATACTTGCCCAAAAGCTTCGGAATGATTATCTATAGGAGTATGTACGAAAACATCAAAAGTTTTAAAAAGTGCAGGCATATTAGGTTCGAAATTTATTTTTACATAAGAATCAGCAGGTAATTGCATTAATAAGTTATTAATTTCATTTTCATAATCACCAGTAGCATTTGCTAGAACTAATTTGGCATGCGGATATTCATCTAATAATAACTTAAAAGCTGGAATGATATATTGCACACCTTTCCATTCAGTAAATCTGGAGATTACACCTATTACAGGATTATAACCCTCAAAATTATATTTAGTCTTTATCAATTCTATATCTTCATTATTTATATTGCTAAAAAGATTTTCTGGCAATCCATGAGGCACAATTTTTACCTTTTTTTCGGGAACTTTTTCCCAATTTACAAGTATGTCTTTAACTATCGGACTGATAGCAACAATATTTGTAGCCAACTTATTACTGAATTTGTCGTACAATATGCCGTGTTTATGATAAACATGGTGATATGATGAATGATGCCTAGTGTAAATTCTTTTTTTTACTTTAACAAGTTTAGCAGCTGATAAACCGATAATATTGGCTGCTAAAAGATGACAATGTACTATATCTGGTTTAATTTTTTTTAATATTCGATAAACATCTTTGAAAGCTGGTAATAAATCCTTTTGGCTACTATATAGTACTCTATAAACTGGGATGTCATTATTTTTTAAAAAATTTTCTAAATCTGAATCTGCTGGATTGAGCAAAATAAATTGCATATCAAAATATGGCGATAGATAAGTAGCTGCCCATTCAAACTCTAGGGCTTTGTCTATATCTGAAATAATGTAAACTAATTTTTTTGCCATTTTAAAAATTATTTACTATTGTAACCTTTATAAATATAAGCTGCTAATAAAGCATCAATTACTTTAAAAGTTATAAAATCAATTTTTTTTGATTTAAAAAAATTATTTACAAATGAAATAAAAAAATTCCTAAAAGACCAAATAATTGTTAGAATGAATTTTTTAAAAATAGAATGTTGTAATAATAAGTCATCATCTCCTAAGTCTACAGCTTGTTTACGAGTATAGGCTGATCGATATTTTCTCTCTAAAAATTTTTTAAGGTCTAAATAATCTTTTTCATTATGATATACATAAATATTAGGCAAAAGATAGATCTCGATATTATTTTTTATTAATTTTTCTTTGAAGTCATTATCTTCATACCCTGCGAATTTAAAATTTTCATTATAACCTCCAATTTGTGAGAATATAGATTGTTTAATAAAAAAAGCTAAACTAATAAACATATTAGTTTTAATGTATTCACTATTTTTATCAAAAGTTGTATTTGTCCATGCTTTGCCCTCATATTTATCAAATCCGTAGTAAAGTAAATATCTACCAAAAGAGTTTTGAGTTAGTGTTTCATAAATATTTTGTGGGTAAACCCAATTAAAATTTAGAACCATTTTATCATTTATATTAGATAAATTAATAAAATAATTGTACCCTCTTTGCAGATTTTCAGCTGAAATAAGGATATCATTATCTAAAAATAATAGTATGTCTCCATTAGCATATTTTGCTCCCATATTTCTAGCAGCAGCTACACCACCATTATTACAATTAATTAATTTGAAATCACTAGGTAAAGCAATAGATAATGATTTGTTATCATTATTCACAATGATAACTTCATAATCATAATCAAAAGATTGTAATGCTCGATCCAAAGCTATGACGGTATCATAGAAAATATCTTCTCTTTGTTTTGTAGGTATGATTACTGAAAGCATGCACAAAGTTAATAAAAAAGTCTAATTTTAATAAAAATACCAAAATATGCAAAAACTTACATCTAAAATAAATATCAAACTTAAAGATAAATCTAATTAGCAGAGTAGGGTAAATTTTTTTCTTTTAATAACTCATAGAGAGCTTGATAGATAGTATTTATTTTTTCTAATTTATCATTAGCTATTATTTCTGTAATATACTGGTCTTTTAGTAATAACAAAATTTGTGCTCTTAGATTATCACATAAATCTAATGATTGAAGAATAATATCATTATAGCTATTAGAATAAATTTTAATAAGAGACAAAGCAATATTTGAGTGTAAAGCATCAACATTATTTCTCAATTGAGTAATCAGATTCTTTTGTTTAGTAATGTCTAATTGTCTAGTAAGAGCATAAATCTCTTGTACTAGCTCTAAACTTTTTTGCCAAATAAGCTGATGCTTAAAATTTTTACTATATACACTCAAAATATTTATATTGTTAATTTTTATTAGGGATATTATTTAAAATTTCTAGTAAGAAATCGTAGAATTTTTTGACACTGCCAATATTTACACGTTCATCTGGGCTATGAGGAGCTACTAAAGTAGGACCGAAAGATATCATTTCCAAATTAGGATATTTACTACCAATTAAACCACATTCTAGACCAGCATGCACAGCCTTTATTTCAGGAATTTTACCATATTTCTTTTGATATAGATTTTTGGCTAAATTCAAGATTTCGCTATTAGGATTTGGTTTCCATCCTGGATAAGCGCCACTGAGAACCACTTGAGCACCAGCTAATTCAAAAACACTTTTTATTTTTTCACCGACAGCTTCTTTAGCACTATCAATGCTAGATCTCATCAGACATTGGATTTCTACTTTGTCATCAGATGTTTTCACAGAAGCTAGATTATTAGATGTTTCTACTAAACCTTCTACTTCTGTACTCATCCTTAGAACGCCATTAGGACATCCATAAATAGCTTTAACTATTTTATCTGCAATATCTTTTTTAATATAATTAGATGGTAGTTGAGTTTCTTTAATATTAAATTGTAAATTAGGCTCTACATCACCAAATTCATTATGTAAATTTTTATCAAAAGTATTTTTAGCATCCATAAGTGCATTAACTTTATTTTCAGGTACAAGAATAATAGCATTAGCTTCTCGAGGTATAGCATTACGTAATGAACCACCGTCAAACGATACTAATAAAGCATCTAAATTATCCATTGCATATTTTATGAATCTATTTAACCCTTTATTAGCATTTAATCTACCCAGATTGATATCTAATCCGCTATGGCCACCTTTGAGACCTTTTATTTCTATTTGAAAAGCTTTGTAGCCAGCGGGCACAGGCTCGCGCGAAATATTAAAAGTAATGCTTGCGTCCATACCACCAGCACAACCTATAAATATTTCACCTTCATCTTCACTATCAAGGTTTAATAAAATATCTCCTTTCAAGACATTTGGTTTCAGACCAAAAACACCAGTCATACCACGTTCTTCATCAATAGTAATCAATGCTTCTAACATTCCAGTTTTTAAATTTTTATCAGTAAGTACAGCTAATATGGCAGCTAATCCTATTCCATTATCAGCTCCAAGAGTAGTACCATCAGCCTTTACCCAATCTCCATCTATGATTGTTTGAATAGGATCTTTTTCGAAATCAAAAGTTTTATCCATATTTTTTTGAGGTACCATATCCATATGAGCTTGTAGAGTAACTATTTTGCGATTTTCATAACCTGGACTTGCAGGACGTCTCATTATTACATTACCAGTCTCATCTACCATAACTTCTAGATTATTATCTTTAGCTACTTTAACTAAATATTCTCTAACTTTTTCCTCTTTTCCTGAAGGACGAGGGATTTGAGTAAGTTCATGAAAAAACTTCCACACATTTTTGGGTTCTAAATCTAAAATTGTTTTCATAATATTATTTTTTTGTGTTAATATCCTAATGTTTTACCTGTCATTTTAGTAATTTTAATAGTAAAGACCACAACATTATCAATAGAAGGTCTATTATATTCGTAGTTGCTTCTCCCAGTATATTTTTTCATAATTTTGTTTAAATAAATTATTTTAGTATCAAAATCTTCAATGAAATTAACAAAACCTTCAACGATAGCACTTTTATATTTCATATAATAGCTACAAGCCACATTCTCACTTTGATAACCTAATATCTCATTATTAGAAAAAGCAATCCTAACAAAAGGATGTTTAATCATATAACTAATTTTTTTACCTTTTTGGCCGCTATGCATATAAATAATACCATCTTCATAGGCGAAATTCATTGGTACTACATAAGGGTTGCCCTCATCATCAATTGTCGATAAATAAGC
>JAGPGB010000097.1 GCA_018056215.1 Bacteroidales bacterium
CAATTTAGGTGATCAGATATATTCTAAAAATCCTAAAGATCCAAGGTTACAAATGATTATTAATAAAGTAGATAGTTTAAATAATGAGATTAACAATTTTTCTAAAAAAATCCCTCAAGATTTATTAGCATATAAAGTAGTAAAAGCTAGCGTACCACCATCGATAGATGAATATAATAGTACACATCCTCAGTCACCTTACGGGGACATTAAAAGTTTTTATAAAAAACATTGGTTTGATAATATTGATAAGCAAGATTCTACATTAGTGAATACATCAGTAATATATGATGCTGTCAAATTTTATTTACAAAATCTTGTAGAACCGCAGGATACTAATCAATATAAGAAAGCTGTAGATTTTATTCTAAGTCAATTTTCTTGGAATGACAAACAGTATAAATATGTTCTAAATTTACTTTTAAATACTTTTTATATTCCAGAATTAGAGCCAGTTTTTTTATATATTTATTTTAATTATATGCATGATACCCAATGTAATGGAAGTGTAGCTGATGAAAATTATAGAAAAGCAATGATGATTACCAAACTACGAAAAGGTGTCGATGCTCCAGAGCTATCTGGCATTACTACTGATAATCAAACTTTCAAATTAAGCAGTTTTTTAGGTAAACCCATATTTATAATTTTTTGGGCACCAGATTGTTATCATTGTAAAACTGTGATGCCTTTTATTAATAATCTCTATGACAAGTACAATGATAGTATAGAATTTGTAGGTTTCGCCATAGACAAAGATTTGCAAGCTATAAAAGTTGCTGCTAAAGAAGAAAAAATAAAATTCAAAGTTATAACAGACTTACAAGGTTATGATGGTGAAAATTGTCTTCGATGGTTCGTCTGGGGCACACCTACTTTTTTTATAATAGATAAATATGGTAAAATTTTCTCCTCTCCTTATTCATACGAGGGTATAGAGCAAGATTTAGAAAATGTTTTAAAATTATAAGCTTTTTTTATTATTTTATCAAGCTTTTTTTCTAAAATGTTAATAACTTAAAAAATTGTAGAAAATTCAGTTATCTATTTTGTAAAATTTTATTGTAATTTTACGTTCCCAATTAAAATAGTATTATAAATCAGCATTTAAAGTAGAATTTAATTAGATTTATAAACATAAAAATAAATAAAAATTAAAATATTAAGATATTATGAGTAAAAATGTCAATGAGAACAAGAAAATAACATATGAAGAGGCTATAGCTCGCTCTATTGAGTATTTTCATGGTGATCAATTAGCAGCTACTGTATGGGTAAACAAATATGCTATCAAAGACAGTGAAGGGAATATTTATGAATTGACACCTGATGATATGCACTGGCGTTTAGCTAATGAATTATCTAGGATAGAAAAAAATTATCCCAATCCATTATCAGCTGATTTAATTTATTCACTTTTAAAAGACTTTAAATATATTATTCCACAGGGAGGACCTATGGCTGGCATTGGTAATAATTTTCAAATTTCTAGTTTGTCTAATTGTTTTGTTATTGGTAATCAATGTGATTCGTATGGTGGAATAATGAAAACTGATGAAGAACAAGTACAATTGATGAAACGTCGTGGAGGAGTAGGACATGATTTATCTCACATCAGACCTAAAGGAAGTCCTGTGAAAAATACAGCTCTTACTTCTACAGGTGTAGTTCCTTTCATGGAGAGGTATAGTAATAGTACTCGTGAGGTAGCTCAAGATGGTAGACGTGGCGCTCTCATGCTTACTATATCTATCAAACATCCTGACGCTGAAGATTTTATCAATGCTAAAACTGATCTATCTAAAGTAACTGGTGCCAATATTTCTGTAAAAATCGACGATGAATTTATGCGTTGTGTAATAGAAGATAAACCTTATATTCAGCAGTTCCCTATCGATTCTCCTACACCTAAAGTTACTAAATCTATTGACGCGAGGAAGCTCTGGCAAAAGATCATTCACAATGCATGGAAATCTGCTGAACCAGGTGTTATATTCTGGGATACTGTTATTAGAGAGTCTGTACCGGATAGTTATGCAGACTTAGGTTTTAGAACTACCTCTACTAATCCTTGTGGAGAAATACCATTGTGCCCTTATGACAGTTGTAGATTGCTAGCAATTAATTTGTATAGTTACGTTATAAATCCTTTTACAAAAAAAGCATATTTCGATTTTGACCTTTTCAAAGAGCATGTAGCTTATGCTCAGCGTATAATGGATGATATTTTAGAT
The DNA here is from genome assembly GCA_018056215.1 of Bacteroidales bacterium. GTDB lineage: Bacteria > Bacteroidota > Bacteroidia > Bacteroidales > DTU049 > DTU049. The sequence continues at coordinate 2,235 of JAGPGB010000097.1, forward strand.
TTAGAATTAGAAAAGATAGATCAAATAATTGCTAAAATAGATGCAGATCCAGAACCATTTGATATTAAAAGAACAGAAAGAGAATTATGGGTTAAAATTAAAGATAAAGCTATCCAGGGTCGTAGAACAGGTATTGGCATAACTGGAGAAGGAGATATGTTAGCTGCTTTAGGGTTGCAATATGGTAGTGACGCAGCTATTGATTTCAGTGAAGAAGTTCATAAAACTTTAGCTATAAATGTTTATAAATCTTCTGTAAGATTAGCTATTGATAGAGGTGCATTCCCAATTTTTGATTTTGAAAAAGAGAAAAATAATCCTTTTATTAATAGATTATTTGCTATCGATCCAGCATTAGAAGATGAAATGAAAAAACATGGTAGACGCAATATATCTATGCTCACAATAGCTCCTACTGGTAGTGTAAGTATCCTAACTCAAACAACTTCTGGTATAGAACCTGTATTTTCTATATTTTATAAACGTCGTAGAAAAGTCAATCCCAATGATAAAACTGTAAAAATATCTTTTGTAGATGAGCTAGGTGACGCTTGGGAAGAGTATAATGTTTTTCATCCTAAGTTTTTAACTTGGTTAGAAATTAATGGTTATTCTATTAATGATATTACTTCTAATTTTTCTGATGACAAAATAAATGAATTAATACAGCAATCTCCATATTATCATGCTACTAGCGCAGATGTAGATTGGGTTGCCAAAGTTAGAATGCAAGGCAGAATACAAAAATATGTAGATCATAGCATATCTGTTACTATTAATCTACCAGAAAATGTAGAAGAAAATCTGATAGATACACTATATCGTACTGCCTGGGAAAGTGGCTGCAAAGGTGTAACTGTCTATAGAGAAGGTAGTAGAAGCGGAGTTTTAGTCTCTGGAAATAATGAAAAAAATGAATTTGGTGAAACCCATGCTCCTAAACGTCCTAAAAAATTAGAAGCTGATGTTATACGTTTTGTTAATGAAGATGAAGAGTGGATAGCTGTCGTAGGGCTTTATAATAATAGACCTTATGAGATTTTCACTGGTAAAGCCGAGCATTTGTATATCCCTAAAGATATTACTAAAGGATTTGTGATCAAGGAAAAAGATGCTACTATGGAGCATGCCCGTTATGATTTTGTGTTTTATGATAAAGATGGCTATGAAGTTATCATCCGTGGCTTGTCTAGAACTTTTGACCCAGAGTTTTGGAATTATGCTAAATTAATATCTGGCATTCTGCGTCATGGTATGCCACTTCTCAAAGTTATTGATTTAGTAGATAATCTGAAATTTGATAATGACAGTATTAATACATGGAAAAAAGGCGTTAATAGAGCACTGAAACGTTATGTCCCTGATGGTACTAAAGTTAGTGAGTCTTGTCCACAATGTGGAGCAGTAGATTCATTACAATATAAAGAAGGCTGTGTGGTTTGTACTAATTGTGGCTATTCTAAATGTGGTTAATTTATCTGTATCTTAGTTATTTTTACTTTTATTTTAATATTTAAATGTAATTTTGTGAGTTGGCATGTATTTATTTTTAAATAATTAAAAAAATGAAACTCATTACTCCTTCATTACTTTTACCACCTATTTCTTTATTTATTGATTTATTACAAGTAGATGAATGGATATTAGAAATAAATGAAACCTACACTAAACAGACTCTGAGAAATAGATATTACATAGCAACTAATCAAGGTATTAGAGCAATGATCATACCTATTAAAAAGGTTAATGGTAGTCATACTAAAACTAAAGATATTTTGCTAGATGACAGTGCAGCATGGTTAAAATATCATCACAAGACTTTAATAACAAATTATAGAAATAGCGCCTATTTTGATTATTATGAAGATGATATTATTAATATTTTTTCTCATTATAAGAAATTATATGAATTAAATATTGCTTTTATTAAATGGATTTTAGAACAATTAGATATAAATATAAAAGTTTCAATAACAGAAAATTACGAAAAACAATATTATATAGATTACATAGATGATAGAGATAAATATGCTAAATATGAAAACATACAATTACCATATTATAGACAAGTATTTATCGATAAAGTTGGCTTTATTAGTAATCTATCTATATTAGATTTATTATTTAATTTAGGAGCAGAATCTGTAATTTATTTAAAAAATATAATCAAATGAAAGCATACGTTACACAATCATTAATACCTATGTATAGAGATCCTGATTATCATAGTGAGTTAGTAAATGAAATATTATTTGGAGAAATTATTGAATTAAATGGTTCCTACGGAGATTGGACGAAAGTAAAATGTTTACTTTATGATTATGAAGGATGGATATGTAGCTATGCCTTTGAAATAATAAATGATGATGAAGATATTACTAAATATAAAGTTATTACCTCTATAATGGCTCAGATAGAGTGGAAAAATCAAATGCTTTGGGTAAGCAAAGGTGCAAGAATATATAATTTTATGGGAGTAAATATTATTAATGGTAAATTTAGAGAGAATAATACAAAATTATCTTTTGGAAATATTTTAGAAGATGCTCAGAGTCTACTATATACACCATATAGATGGGGTGGCAAAACACCTTTAGGTATTGATTGTTCAGGATTTGTACAACTTGTTTTTTATACAAATAATATAATTTTGCCCAGAGATGCAGCAGAGCAAAGTGAATTAGGTGAAGCTCGTATATTTGCTCAGGATGCTTATCCAGGAGATTTAGCCTTTTTTGGCACTACAGAATATGATGAAGAAAATCATAAAGATAGAATTGTAATTAATCATGTAGGGATAGTATTAAATAACTCGACAATAATTCATGCTTTTAAAAATGTACATATAGATATGTTTGATCACTATGGTATCTATAGTGAAATTTTGAAAAAATATACTCACCAATTGATGTTTACAAAAAAAATAATTGAGTATTAAA
>JAGPGB010000098.1 GCA_018056215.1 Bacteroidales bacterium
CGCGATGCATTGAGTATGTTTGATCAATTAGCTTCTTTTGGTGAGGGCAAAATTTCTTATAGCAATGCTATAGAAAATCTAAATGTGGTAGATTATGATCTCTATTTCCAATTGACAGATAATTTATTAAAAGGAGATTTATCTAAAACTCTAATGCTTGTCGATCACATCATATCTAATGGATTCGAACCTATTCATATTATTAAAGGATTAGCAGAACACATTAGAAATTTACTTTTCACTTCTATGAATACTACTATAGATCTTTTAGAAATCAGTGAAGCACATAAGCAAAAATTGGTCAGTCAGGTGAAATATTGCTCCTATGATTTTTTGTCTAATGTTCTCAAAATATTATCTGAGGCTGATGTATCATATATGAATACACAAAATAAAAGATTACTACTAGAGGTTTCTCTGCTCAAAATCATTGATAGCAACAAAAAACCTATTAATGACAAAGCTGCTTCTATTTCTACTAATACATTAAATTTAGATCCTAATAAAAATTCTACTAATACACAAAATAATACTACAAATTCTAAATTTATAAATAGTAATAATACTCAGAAAATTGATAATCCCTCAAAATATGCTAATGGCATTAGTACATCGAAGATTGTCAATTCTTTTAGTGTAAAAGAAAAACTTAATGAATATAAAACAAAAATAGAAAATAAAAAAGAACTCAATGAAGAAAATATAAAAGAATTATTAAAACATCTCGCAGACGAATATACAAATACCTTACCTGTATTTTCTGATATTTTATCTAATATGACAATAAATTACTCAAATAATTTACTTGCTTTCAATGTAGATAATATTTTAGATGCAGAAAATATAAAAAAGAATTTAATTCTAATAAAACAATATCTTGCAAGCAATTTAGCAGAGAACGGATATGAAATACAAATAAATGTTTTAAATAATCCTGAAAATATTAATAAACCCATAAAAAGAGAAAGACCATTAACTACTGAAAACTCAAAGCAACAAACTGATAATAACGATGATGAGAAATTTTTTCAACAATTGCAAGATAGATATCCATCATTGAAATTATTAAATGACAAATTTAATTTACAACCGATAAAACCAAATAAAATATGAAAAGACAAAGTAAAAAATTTTTATTAACCTTATTATTAATGATAGGAATAGGGCAGTTATTTGCACAAGTGAGTAACTATAAATATGTAACAGTGCCCAATGATCCGATGAATACTAGAATATATACATTAGATAATGGATTAAAAGTATTCATGACAGTTTATAAGGCAGAGCCCAGGATACAAACTTATGTAGTAGTAGCTTCTGGTTCTAAATGTGATCCAAAAGAGACTACAGGGTTAGCACATTACTTTGAACATATGATGTTTAAAGGTACTCCAAACTATGGTACAACAAATTGGGAGGCAGAGAAGCCTTTAATAGATAAAATTGCTGATTTATTCGAAAAATATAGAACTCTGACAGATGAAAAAGAACGTAAAGATTTATACAAAACTATAGATAGCGTATCTTATGAAGCTTCTAAATATTTCATAGCTAATGAATATGATAAAATGATGAGTTTCATAGGAGCTACTGGCACTAACGCATTTACTTCATATGACCTCACTGCTTATCAAGAAAATATACCTAGTAATCAACTAGAAAATTGGGCAAAAATACAAGCAGATAGATTTTCAGAACCTGTACTACGCGGTTTTCATACTGAATTAGAAACTATTTATGAAGAAAAAAATATGACTCTTACTAATGATTCTCGAAAAATATTTGATGCAATGTTTGAGTCATTATTTGCAGTCCATCCATATCGCGTACCAGTGATAGGCTATGCTGAACATATAAAAAATCCATCCATGCGTAATATTATGAATTTCCATCAGACTTATTACGTAGCTAATAATATGGCTATAGCTATATCTGGAGATTTTAACCCTGATGAGGCAATTAAAATTATTGATAACTATTTCGGTAAACTGCCATCACGACCTCTACCATCATTAAACATTCCTGAAGAGAAACCTATAACAACTCCTATTGTAAAAGAAGTATTAGGACCAGATGCAGAAAATTTACTTATCGGTTATCGCCTACCAGCTGCAGCTCAAGTAGAGCTACCAATATTAGAAATTTTTGATAGGATACTGAGCAATAGCGTAGCTGGATTGATAGATATAGATTTAGTAAAAAAACAAAAAGTTTTAAGAGCAAGCTCAGGCTCATATACACTAAAAGATTATAGCGTTTATTTCCTTATGGGAAAACCAAAAGAAGGACAGTCTTTAGAAGAAGTCAAAGATTTATTATTACAACAAATAGAGCGTGTGAAAAAAGGTGATTTCCCCGAGTGGCTATTACAAGCTATAGTAAATGACGTTAAACTAGAAAGAATAAAACAACTAGAAAATAATGAAAATCGTGCTATGATGTTCGTAGATGCATTCTCTCTGGGAATACCTTGGGATAAATATCTAGAAACATACGAAATATTAAATAAAGTTACTAAAAAAGATGTAATAGATTTTGCTAATAAATATTTTCAAAATAATTATGTAGTAATATACAAAAAAGTAGGTAAAGACCCAAATATTCAAAAAATTGCAAAAAATAAATTAACTCCTATAGAAACCAATAAAGATGCTGAATCAGAATTTTTCAAAAAAATCAAAGAAACACCTGTCCCAGACATAGCACCTGTATTTTTAGATTTCAAAAAGGATATTCAATTTGGAGAATTTGCACCAGATATTCCTGTATGGTATATTAGAAATACTGAAAACCCTACTTTTAATTTAGAATTTGTTTATGATATAGGCTTAGAAAATTTTAAAGAATTGCCTCTAGCAGCTAGATATATTAAATTATTAGGCACTGATAAATATTCTCCAGAGGAGATATCAAATGAGTTTTATCGTTTAGGGATCTCATATAGTATCAATGTTAGCGACGATAAAACATATATAACAATTTCTGGACTTACAGAAAACTTACCAGCAGGAATAGATTTAGTTATGCACTTATTAAATAATGCTAAATCTAATGATACAATTTATAAAAATTTCATTAATGATTTAGCAAAAGAAAGAACTGATGCTACGAAGAGTATGATGTATATTATTAGTGCTCTTGTTAGCTATAGTTTATATGGTGAAGACAACCCTATGATGCATACACTTTCTACAAAAGAATTAAGTAAAATGAACCCTGATGATTTATTAGCATATGTTAAAAATTTACCTAAATATTCTCAAAAGATTTATTTCTATGGAGATATTTCATTAGACGACTTGATCACTATTATGAATGAACATTATCATGTGAATCCACCTTTTAATGCATTAGAAAAGAAATACAAATTTGAGATACAACCTACAGATAAAAATGTAATTTATTGGGTCAATTACGACATCCCTCAATCACAATTATTTATGTTCTCTCGTAGTATTAAAGGTTATAATCCTAAATTAGAACCCACAGTAGAATTATTTAATGAGTATTTTGGTGGTAGTATGAATAGTATAATTTTCCAAGAAATGCGTGAACGTAGAGCATTAGCATACACAGCTATGTCTATGTATCAGTTACCACCTAAAAAAGATGATTATGCATTTTGCTTATCATTCATAGGAACACAATATGATAAAATGGATAGCGCTATAAATGGCTTCATAACCTTATTAAATAATATACCTCGTTCAGATAATGCTCTACAACTAGCTAAAGATGGTATTATAAAATCACTTCGCACAGAGAGAATAATTAGAGATGATATATTCTCTGCTTATGAACTTGCTTTAGATAGAGGTATAGACTTTGATGTAAGACAAATAATTTTTGATGAAGTTCCTAATTTATCGTTTGATGATATTAATAATTTCGCAAACCAATATTTGAAAAATAATAAATATACTTATTCCATTATTGGTAATAAAGAAGATTTACCTTTTAAAGATCTAAAAAAATACGGTAAAGCAAAAGAGATAAAAATTTCTAAAATTTTACCTAACTAAACTTATAAAAAATATTTTAAAAAAAGAGAGGTAATAAAAAAAATTGCCTCTCTTTTTATATTATAAAAATTACTATTTTTGACATGCAATTTGAAAATATACTTTTAATAAAGAAATAAATTATCAAAAAATTAATGAAAAAGATAACTGTTTCAGTAATTAATGATTTAGCAACAGATCAGCGAGTTTATCGTACTTGTTTAGTGTTAAATGAAATGGGATTCGAGGTTACATTGATAGGTAGACAATTACCAGATAGCTTGCCACTAGAACGACCATATAAGGTTAAAAGATTTAAATTTTTAATTAATAGAAGTCCAATTTTTTATTTAGCATATAATCTAAGGCTCTTTTTTTATCTACTTGTCATACATCAAGATATTTTATGGGCAAATGATTTAGATACACTACTAGCAAACACATTAATCAGTATTATAAAAAAGAAACCATTAATATATGATAGCCATGAATTATTCACTGAATCTACACAATTATATAAAAGAAATTTTGTTAAAAAAATATGGGAGATAATAGAAAATTTTTGTTTTAAACATGTAGATACGTTTATCACTGTCAGTGAACCAATAGCAGCATTCTACCAGAAGAAATATAAAAAAACAATTTACATTATTAGAAATTTACCCATGAGATTTTATGCTGATAACAAACCATACCATCTTAAAGACAAATTTACCATAGTGATGCAAGGAAATGTAAACATTCGTAGAGGTTACGAAGAGGCAATTATATCTTTAAAACAATTAGATAATGTCTACATGTATATTATAGGAAATGGAGATGCCATCAACAAACTAAAAGAAATAATACAAGAAGAAAACATTAATGACAAAGTAAGGCTAATAGCTAAACAGCCATATGAAGAAATGATGAGATATACAAGCTCAGCGGATGTGGGATTGTGCATAGAAAACCCAAATTTTCTAAATTCATACTATAGCTTACCAAATAAAATTTTTGAATATATACAAGCAGGAATCCCTATAATAGCTACAAACCTACCAGAAATAAAAAAAATCATAGAAAAATATGAAATAGGAATATTAATTGACAAGCTAACACCAGAAGCTATAGCTGAAGCAATAAAGAAATTAAAAAACGACCAAAGTTTATATAATAAATTAAAAGA
>JAGPGB010000099.1 GCA_018056215.1 Bacteroidales bacterium
TAAAATTTTATTAAATTTGTAATAAAAAATGCGTCCATACATAATAATATTCTTATTAATAGCATTGATTAATCCTGCTATTGCTCAGAAAAAAGAAAAAATCATATCTACATATCCAGATGGACAAATCAAAGAAAAAGGTACTATATTATTACCTGATAGCACTCGTATAGGTAAATGGTCTTTCTATTATCATAATGGACAGCTATCCATGGAGGGAGAGTATGATAATACTGGTCTCGAGATAGGTACTTGGAAACAATATTATCCTAATGGAGATATATACATTATTGAAGAAAAAGAAAATGGTCCTGTAAAAGCTTATTATCAATATCCGGATTCTTTGAAAATGACTGGACAGATCAAAAATCGTAAACCTGATGGTGAGTGGATTATTTATTATGAAAATGGAAATATTCAAAGTAAACAATTTTTCTCTGAAGGTAAAATGATAGGACAATGGGAATACTATTTCGACAATGGTAAATTATGGAAAATAATTAGTCCTGAGACAGGTCCAGTGATTATTTATGATTCATTAGGTAATAAACTAGAAGAATGGTACGTCGTCAATGGACAAATGGATGGTGAGCATAAAACTTATACCACTCAGGGAACATTGATTTCAAAGATTACTTATAAAAATGGCAAAAAAGATGGTATATATGAGCTATATCATGGTAATGGTCAAAAAGCTTTAGAAGGATTTTATATTGATGATCAAAAGGCAGGTATTTGGAAATACTATTATCCCAATGGTAAACTAGCAAAAGAAGAAAATCTAGAGTCTGGTCCATGCTATTCGTGGTATGAAAATGGAAATATTAAAGAACAATACAACCATCTAAATGGTAAAAAACAAGGTTTATATATTAGCTATCACATTGATGGTAAAGTAAAGGATAGTATTTATTATGAAAATGGACTGCGGCAGGGCAAAGCTATTTCATATTTTGATAATGGTAATAAAGAATTCGAGGGATATTACATAAATGATAGTCTAAATGGATACTGTCGCTGGTGGTATCCTAATGGTTTTTTAGAAATGGAAGGCAAAATAATCAATGAAAAGCACGATAGTCTTTGGAGATTCTATCATTCTACTGGTAAGCTAGGCAGTGTAGGTATGTTTGTGAATGATAACCCAGATGGTAAATGGACTTACTATTATGAGACAGGTGAAAAGTGGAGAGAAGGTAATTATAAAAATGGCTTAAGGGAGGGCAAATGGGTGGCATGGTATGAGTCTGGGAAAAAACAAAGAGAAGGAAATTTTGTAAATGATAAAGAAGATGGCTATTGGGTTACATGGTACGAAAATGGTAAAATGCAGCACGAAGGATATTTTAAAAATGGATTGATGAATGGACCCTGGAAAGGTTACTATCCTGATGGTTCATTGAAATATCAAACTAATTATACTGATAATGTGAAAAATGGTTCTGATGTTTTTTATCTACCCAATGGCAATAAATTATACGAGGGCACATACAAAATGGGATTAAAAGATGGTTACTGGATAGAATATAGCGATATTGGTAAACCTGCTTCTGAAGGAATGTATAAAAATGAAAAACAAGAAGGATTATGGAAGTTTTATAACCAATATGGTGGGTTAGAGAGAGAGCAATACTTCAAAAATGGCTTCCCAGACGGTAAATTTGTAGAATATCATCCTAATCATCAAATAGCTACTATGGGATATTACAAAAATACCGCTAAAGTTGGTGAATGGATACTTTACGATCAAAATGGTAAAATCATTGCTAAAATGTTTTTTGATAGTAATGGCAATCTACTAAAGAAAGCGATACCAACTCCCTAGTTTAAAAAAACTTACAAGAATATTATTTTTTTTAGTGAAAAAAAAAGCTTACTTTTGCAAAAAGTAAAAATATATATTTTATGAAAAGAAATGTATTGATCCTCGGTGCAGCAGGACGTGATTTTCACAATTTTAATGTTTATTACAGAGACAATGAAAATTTTAATGTTGTCGCTTTCACAGCTGCACAAATTCCTGATATCGATGATAGAAAATATCCAGCAGAGCTAGCAGGTAAATTATATCCTGATGGTATTCCTATATTTTCAGAGTCTGATGTTCCTAAATTAATAAAAGAATTAAATGTACATGATGTAGTTTTGGCTTATAGTGATTTGCCTTATAATAGAGTAATGCACTTATCTGCAATAGCAAATGCTAATGGCGCAAATTTCGTTTTATTAGGACCTAATGATACTATGGTGAAATCTGTAAAACCAGTTATAGCTGTTTGTGCTGTACGTACAGGTTGTGGCAAAAGCCAAACTTCTAGAAGAATAATTGAGATATTAATGAAAAAAGGTCTCAAAGTTGTAGCTGTAAGACATCCGATGCCTTACGGTAACTTAGTAGAGCAAAAAGTTCAACGCTTTGCTACTGTTGAGGATTTAAAGAAACATCACTGCACTATAGAAGAGATGGAAGAGTATGAACCACATGTGGTTCGTGGTAATGTTATTTACGCTGGTGTAGATTATGAAGCTATATTGAGAGCAGCTGAGAATGATCCTGATGGGTGCGATGTTATTTTATGGGATGGTGGTAATAATGACTTCCCATTTTACAAACCCGATCTGATGGTAGGTGTAGTAGATCCTCTACGTCCAGGACATGAGGTGAGCTATTATCCTGGAGAAGTAGTAGCTAGAATGTCAGATGTCATCGTAATTAATAAAATAGATAGTGCTAGCCTAAATGACATTAATACTGTTCGTAATAATGTTAGAAATATTAATCCAAATGCAATAGTTATCGATGGTGCTTCACCTATAACAGTGAATAATCCATCTCAAATAAAAGGTAAACGAGTATTGGTAGTAGAGGATGGTCCTACACTCACTCACGGAGAAATGACTTTAGGTGCTGCTACTATTGCTGCAATGAAATTTGGCGCTGCAGAAATGGTAGATCCTCGTCCATATATTGTTGGTAAAATCAAACAAACTTTCGAAACTTATCCTCATATAGGTACTCTATTACCAGCTATGGGCTATGGTGATGAGCAAGTTAAAGATCTTGAAGCTACGATTAATAATACTCCAGTAGATTTAGTTATTAGTGGTACTCCTATTGATCTTGGTAGAGTTGTGAAAGTTAATAAACCTATTATTAGAGTAGATTATGATTTACAAGAAATTGGCTATCCTACCTTCGATGAGGTACTTGATGATTTTGTAAAAAATCATAATTTAAATAAATAAAATTTTAAAAAGCGGCTATAAGCCGCTTTTTTTTTGATAAAAAATTAATAAATCAAATATATGAAAAAAGATCTTGTAAGTATTAATGATTTTAATAAAGAAGAAATACTACACATTCTTGATATGGCTAAAAAATTTGAGGCTAACCCAGACCAAAATTTACTTAATGGCAAAGTGATAGCAGTATTATTTTTTGAACCATCTACTCGCACACGGCTTAGTTTTGAATCAGCTATTCAAAGATTAGGCGGTAGAGTTATCGGTTTCGCAGAGGCTACAAATACTAGTGTTAGGAAAGGAGAATCATTAGGTGACACAATACATACTATTAATCAATATTCTGATATGATAATAATGCGTAATCCGTGGGATGGTAGTGCTCGATATGCGAGTGAAAATTGTACTGTGCCTTTTATAAATGCTGGTGACGGTTCTAATCAGCATCCCACTCAGTGTCTGCTAGATTTATATAGCATATTGCAGACTCAGCATACGCTTGATAACCTCAATATCACTTTTGTAGGAGATCTGAAATATGGTAGAACTGTCCATAGCTTAGTTAAAGCTATGACAGATTTTAATACTACATACCATTTAGTTTCTCCATTAGAGCTTAAACTTCCCAGTGCTGTAAAATATTATATTAAGAAAAATAATCTTCCCTATTTTCAATATGAAAAATTAGAAGATGCTATACCTCTGAGTGATATTATTTATATGACACGCATTCAGCAAGAACGTTTCGCAGATCCTATGGAGTATGAAAAAGTAAAAAATTCCTATATACTTAATGCTAATATGCTATCAAATGTGAAACCTAATATGAGAATTCTTCATCCACTTCCTAGAGTTAATGAAATAGATATCTCGGTAGATGCTACTCCCTATGCTTACTACTTTCAACAAGCTAAAAATGGGCTATTCGTTAGGCAAGCACTTATTTGCTACATGCTAGGTATAGAAGTTTAAAATATTTTAAAAATTAATTTGTATGCAAGATAATTACAATAAAAAAGAATTAAAAGTATCTGCACTAGAAAATGGTACAGTTATAGACCATATACCACAAGGTGTTGTTTTACAAGTTTTGAGGGCTTTACAATTAGAGGATTTCAATGATGCTATTTATCTGGGATCTAATTTAGATAGCCACAAAATGGGTAAAAAAGGTATTATTAAAGTTAGTAATAAATTTTTCGAAAAAGATGATATTAATAAAATTGCTTTAATAGCACCTAATGCTACCATTATTGAAATAAAAAATTATGAAATTATTAGAAAAACTAAAGTAGAGCTGCCTGATGAAGTAATAGGTTTAGTAAAATGCATTAATCCTAAATGTATCACTAATAATGAAAAGATTACAACAAAATTTATAGTGCAAAATGATCTCGATGAGGTGAAATTTCGCTGCTATTATTGCGAAAAAACTATGAGAAAAGAAGATTTAGAATTCTTGTAAGAGGAATCTGATATTTAATTTTAAAAAAACTGTATTTAATAAAGTTATAAGGTAAACGAAAGTTTATAATATTATAATTATTTTTGTAAAAAAAAATAATAAAATGAAGAATATAGGTATATTGACATCAGGAGGTGATGCTCCAGGGATGAATGCTGCCATAAGAGCTGTTGTACGTACTGCAATATATAATGGTAGAAATATTTATGGTGTTTATGAAGGGTATCACGGCCTTATAGATGATAATATGTTTGAAATGCACGCTAGCGATGTTAGCAATATTATACAAAGAGGTGGCACCATTCTACGTTCAGCACGTAGTAAACGTTTTTTTGAGAAAGAATATCGTCAAATAGCACATGAAAATTTGCTTAGAAGGAATATAGGTTCATTAGTCCTTATTGGTGGTGATGGTACTTTCAAAGGAGCATGTGAATTTAAAAA
>JAGPGB010000100.1 GCA_018056215.1 Bacteroidales bacterium
ATTTTAGTGCAGTTAGATAAAGAGATGGCTAATATTTTGCATAAACATATAATAGACAAAGGAGTAGAATTAATCTTATCTGATAGTATAGAAGAATTTAAAAATAATGGAACTAATTTAGTGCTTAATAGTGGCAAACAAATAGACTCAGACCTTACGATTTTATCTATTGGCGTTAAACCAGAAAGTAATTTAGCTAAGGAGGCTGGATTAGACATAGGTATAACAGGAGGAGTAAAAGTAAATGAATATTTACAAACTTCAGATGAAAGCATTTATGCTATCGGTGATGTGATAGAAGTGAAAGATTTCATTACAGGATTGCCTACATTAAAGCCATTAGCTGGTCCAGCAAATAAACAAGGTAGAATAGTAGCTAATAATATTTGTGGTAAAAATGAAAAATACTTGGGCACTATAGGTACCTCAGTGGTCAAAGTCTTTGATATGACAGCAGCCTCAATAGGTAATAATGAAAAGATACTAAAAAAATCAAGTATTTCTTATGAAACTATACATATAACCCCACCTTCTCATGCTACTTATTATCCAGGAGCAACCACTATTTTTATGAAATTAATTTTTGATAAAAATAATGGTAAAATATATGGTGCTCAAGCTGTAGGATATGATGGAGTAGATAAAAGAATAGATGTGCTATCGACTGCTATCATGGGAGGTATGACTGTTATGGATTTGCAATATTTAGAATTGGCTTATGCACCACCTTTCTCATCTGCTAAAGATCCAGTAAATATGCTTGGTTATGTGGCTACTAATGTCATTAATGGTGATTTAGAAATAATTCATTATGATGAATTTATTAATTTGAAAAAGGATAATGTAGTTATCTTAGATGTATGTGAACCTATAGAAAGAGAAAAGGGCTACATAGATGGCTCTATAAATATTCCTCTTAATGATTTAAGAAATAGATTAGATGAGCTACCTAAAGATAAAATGATTTATGTCTATTGCCAACAAGGTTTGAGATCTTATATAGCTTATAGAATTTTGAAACAAAATGGTTTTAAAGTTAAAAGTATTGATGGTGGATACAGATTTTATCTTAATTATATTTAATGAAATTTTTCAAATCTTTTAAAACTTTTATTTTGTTGTTAGATATTTGAATAATTCATGAATTATTCAAATGATATGTTTGATTGGAAATAATTTCTCACAGGCAATTTTTTTATGTGATTATTCAAAAAATTATTTTTTAAAATTGATCAGTGTTTCGAAATCTGGATATAGAGCGTTGCCTTTATTGAGATAATAATTAACCTTGCTAGTGTCATTATTTTTTTGGTACCATTTCACTTGAAAATATAGCATATCTTTATTGGTGGGCTCTATATATTCATAAATCTTTAAAATATTTGGCAATGAAGTGCTATTTTGTTGATATAGATTCACTGTAAATGAATACGAAACTATTCCTATATAGGCTAATAAACGTTGAGCAAGTGCATAATTCATGTCATCATCTATATCATTAGCATTTAGCTTTATTGCTCTGAGAGAATCTATCATTTTGATCAAAGCTTCATCATCAGCTTTTTGGAAATATTTGATTATAGTTTGTTGTTTAGTCCATTCCAGATCTACAATATCTGATAATAAAGGCATAGTTGAATTTGAAAAAATACGTTGCGTGGTATAAATCATAGAGTTAGGAACTTTGAAATTAAAATATTGCAAACTTAAAAGGGTAGGATAGAGGAAATAAAAAGGGATAGAGTCTATAGAATTTTGTAAATCAATCTTTTTATTTTTTTTATTTAATAGCATAAGTATTGATAAGTTAGCAATATTTTGTGGAGGCCATTGATGTTTACCACTGAAAAATATAAATCCCATATTGGTAGAATTAATATTTTGAGTAAAAAGAGGAAAAATTTCTGTAAAATTGAAATCATACAATCCAACAATATGGATTATTGGTGTAAAATTATTAGTATAAAAATCTTGATTATATGCAGATGCTCCAGAAAGAATAATACCTTTAGCTATATGATATTGCTCCTGTATCATAGTAGCTATTCTACTACCACCTGAGAAACCAAAGAAAAATAATTTTGCTGTATCTATTGGCAATTTATGTTGAATATCTCTGATAAAACTTTTGAAATATGATAATGAAAAATTGGCTGGTGTCTCATTAGATGATAGATTGTAACCTACTAAAATGATACCTAAACTATCTGCAATATTTTGATATTTTTTTAATGCAATGTCTGGATGTGCGTGAGGATCAAAAAAAATAAATGTTGGCAATTTCTTTAGTTTATGATTCATGGGTAGATATGCAGAATAATAATATTGTGTGTTTGCTAATTTTATGCTGTCAATGAATGCACCTTTATATTCAGCACTGCAATAAACACATTTAGCATTTTTGCAAGATAAAAAACAAGAAACAGTGATAATGATAGCAAAAATTAAATAAAATCTTTTCATTTTTTTGTTTTTACAAATATATTGTTTTTTTAAAAATTTGATAAGGAAATTATCAATAGTTTTATAAATCAAAGATATAATAATTTGCTATAGAAATAAAATCCAAAATAATTATTTTAGTAATTTTATAAATAAATTAAAATAAAATATGATAAAACAAGATATTGCTACAATACTTATTGAATCTATAGAAAAATATTGTGAAATTGATACAAATGAATTTTTAAATTCTTTTAATGAAAGTGCTAATATTGCAGTTAAAATAAATCCATTCAAAAAATTAGATAATTTACAAAATTATTTACCATTAGCTGAAAAAGTACAATGGTGCGATGAGGCATATTATCTGAGCAATAGACCAAATTTTTATAAAGATCCATTATTTTATGCAGGGGCTTACTATGTTATGGATCCAGCATCTATGTTTATTGATTTTATATTAAAATATGTAAATGTTTCAGAAAATAGAAAAATATTAGACATAGCAGCAGCTCCTGGAGGCAAATCTATCATTATTGATTCGCTAATTAGTGATAATTCTATTCTTTGGGCAAATGATGTTAATAGCAATAGAGCAAAAGTATTAGAATATAATTTAGTTAAATGGGGGAGAGCAAATTACATAGTTTCTAATGCTAAAATAGATGATTTTAATGATCTAAAAAACCAATTTGATATAGTCCTATTAGATGCTCCATGCACTGGAAGTGGTTTTTTCAGGAAATACCAAGAATGGCAAGATAATTTTTCATTAGATTATATCAATCAATGTGTGAAAAGACAAAAAGATATATTAAAAAAAGTTTTTGACATAATCCCGATGGATGGATATCTGATTTATAGTACATGCTCTTTTACCTCCGAAGAGAATGAAGATATAGCTAAGTGGATCATAGATAATGGTTTCGAAGAGATAAAATTGCAAATACCAGCAGAGTGGGGGATTGTAGTATCTGAATATGGATATAGATTTTTCCCACATTTATCAAAATCAGAAGGTTTTTATTATGCTGTGTTCAAGAAAAATAATTTCAAAAGTGAATTTAAGCAAATCAATCATTTAAATAAAAAAAACTTAACCCCAATAAAATTAACTCCAATTAATAAACCTGCTAATGTCAATTATATTAATCTAACTGAAGATTTGAAATTAAAAAAATGGGGTCAAAATATTAATTTGATTACCAAAAAAATAGATGAGTGGTTTGATACAGATTTTATTTACTTTAATGGAAAGATATTGACTATTGGTATTAATTATATGGAAGAAAAAAAACAAGTACCATCGCCGCAATTTGCTTTATCCATTTATAAATCATCTGATATTCCGAGCATCACACTTAGCTTATCCGAAGCACAATCATATTTACAAAAATCATCTTTGCACATAGAAGCTAAAGAAGGCATTTATCTGGTAAAATTCCAAAATTTAGCATTAGGATGGATTAAAGTAATAAATGATGGTAGGATAAATAATTACTATCCAGCAGAATGGAGAATTATAAAAGAAATAGATAATTAATATTTATAGTTTATAGATTGAAAGCATAATGAATGATATTAGCACCCATTTGTAGAGCTTTTAACCTGACCTCAGGAGGATCGTTGTGTACTTCTTCACTTTCCCACCCATCTCCCAGATCACATTCATATGTATATAGCAAAACTAATCTACCATTAAGAATGATACCAAAGGCTTGAGGAGGCTTACCATCGTGTTCATGAATTTTAGGTAATCCATTTGGAAAATTAAAATATTGACTAAAAATAGGATGGGAGGGAGGCAATTCTATTAATTCTATATCAGGGAAAATTTTTTTAATTTGTGGCCGAATAAATGGATCCATACCATAATTATCGTCAATATGCAAAAAACCACCTGATTCTAAATATTTTCTAATATTTGCAGCTTCAAAGTCAGAAAATATAACATTACCATGACCAGTCATATGAATAAACGGATAATTAAAAATATCTTGAGAACCAGGCTCTACCTCAGGAATATTAGGATCAATATTGGTATTAATTGTTTGATTACAAAATATAGCGAGATTTGGCAAAGACGTAGGATTAGCATACCAATCTCCACCACCAGAATACTTTAATAAAGCTATCCTGACACTATAAACTTTATTTTGTGCAGTAACTAAAGAAAAACTTAAAATTAAAAAAATTAATAATAATTGTTTCATAAATGATTTTTTAATGCAAAAATTGATAAACTAAAAATAGCAGCAGTTTCACTTCTGAGACGTTGATGTCCTAAAGACACTGGTATTATACCATAGTCAATAGCTTTATTAATTTCTTCAGAAGTAAAATCTCCTTCAGGTCCTATGAAAATAGAAACATCCTCATTAGCATTCATATATTCGAATAAATCTAACTTATTTATTTCATCACCACAATAAGCTATCACACGTTTGGTATTATTATTTAATTTAATGGCTTCTTCAAACATAATCGGTTCAGAAATAGTAGGAAAATAATATTTCAGAGATTGTAAACTAGCTGCTTTTATGATATTTTGCAATCTAGAAATTTTAATAGATGATTTGATGGTAAGCTCAGTAATTATAGGAATAATATTACTAACACCTAACTCTACGGCTTTTTCTATCATCCAATCGACCCTTTCAGATTGCTTCAATAAAGGAGCGAA
>JAGPGB010000101.1 GCA_018056215.1 Bacteroidales bacterium
ATAGGTTTTGTCTTTATTATAATGATATTTATCTATAGGTGGATTAGAATGATTATAAACAGTTTTAGAACAATTAAAAATTTCCATATTATTTATTTTTTGTATTTTTGCATTCAGGAAATCGTTCCTTTTTTATTTGGATATAGTTGTTTAAAAAATATAATATGAGAAGTATGGACGATAAATATAAAATACTAATTTCCCAGTTTAAGCCTAATGATTATGAAAAAAGTCCTTATCATGCATTAGAGCTCAAATACAATTTAGAATTTTCTTTCATTAAATTATTTAATGTAGAATGTATAGATATCAAGGATTACAGAAATCAAAAAATAGATATTAATAAATACTTTGGTATTATTTTTACTAGTAAAATAGCATTAGATTATTTTTTTAGTTTATTAGAGCAATCAAGGACAACTATATCGAATGAGATGAGATATTTCTGTCTAACAGAGCAAATAGCTTTGTATTTACAGAAATATATGAGATATAAAAAAAGAAAGTTCTTTTTTGGCACTGGAACGCCCGAGAGTGTAATAGAGAATCTAAAACAATTCTCTAATGAGAAATTTATTTTAGTCTCTAGCTCAGATGGTAATGAAAGCTTTGCAAATGCTCTCCGTCAGCATAACATCAATTTTGATAACCTTTTTGTATGTAAAAATGTACCCGTAAACATTTCAAACATTAATATCAAAGATTACAAAATGTTGGCTTTCTTTTCTCCACATGGTATAGAATCATTATTCCATAATTTCCCTAACTATGAACAAGGTGATCAAGTAATAGCTGTGTGTGGTGAATATACAAGAAAAATGGCTGAAGAACATAATTTAAAAATCTCTGTTTATTCTCCTACTAAAGAATTTCCTTCGTTAGTACACGCTCTTGATGATTTTTTTGCTAAACAAAATAATAAGCTAGCTAAAAATATTAAAAATGAGGAAAAAATAGAAACCGATAATGATAATACTAAAACCATCAATACTAAAAAGGTAAAACCTGCTAATACAAAAAATGATAATACAAAAAAATCACCTAAAAAAACTTCTAAATCAGCAAAACCTTCTATTACTACTTCCTCAAAAAAAATTTCTAATTCTAAATCGACAACTACTAAGACAAAAAAATCTGGTTGATTTAATATCATTGCTTACTTTATAAAACAACATTTAATTATTTCTATTTTTTAATGACTGATAGATTAAAAAAATTACGCATAATTTCTAAAAAACAAAAAGATAAACTTTTTAACCAGGTACCTAAATTAGACTATCCTTTTAAAATTTATCATTTAATAGAGAATGGACAAGGAGAGCTACATTGCTTAATAGCTGTCAGTCGCAAACAGTTTAAAAAAGCTGTATCTAGAAATAGAATTCGCCGTGTAGTGAGAGCTGCCATTTTTGATATTATGGATGAGGTGAATGCAGAGCTACAAGACAAACATCAAAATTTGTATATTGCTTTAGTTTACATTGGTGATGAAAGTCCTAAATATAAAATCATAAAAGAAAAAATAATTGTATTTTTACATCGTTTATTAAATTATGAAGATAATAAAGAAAATACTGATAGCACCATTCATACTATTAATTAAGCTATATCAAGTAGCTTTTTCTCCATTGTTTCCGAAATCTTGTAGATTTTATCCTACCTGCTCTGCATATGCTGTAGATGCACTTAAAAAACATGGACCAATCAAAGGTTTATTGTTAGCAACATATAGAATCATTAGATGTAATCCTTGGGGAGGCTATGGATATGATCCTGTACCCGACAAATTTGTTTTTGTTAAATTTAAATCATCAAATAATTTTGAAAATATAAATACTCATGAAAAAAATTAAAAATATCTTAAAAATCATCATTTTTGTAATTATTGGAATTTTTTCATTTCGAGCTGTAGTTGGAGATATTAGTTTCGAATTAGTCAAAAATTTAGATATTTTCACCTCAGTGATGCAAGAACTCAATAAAAACTATGTAGATGAAATACAACCAGGTAGCTTAACTAAAACTGCTATTGATGAAATGCTCAAAAGTTTAGATCCATATACTGAGTTTATCCCCGAAAGTGATATAGAAGATTACAAGCTAATGACAACAGGACAATATGGTGGAGTAGGTGCACTAATACAAAAATTAGACAGCTTTGTAGTAGTATCTGAACCATACGAAGGTTTCCCTGCTTATAATGCTGGACTAAGGGCAGGAGACGTAATTTTAGAAATTAATGGTGTCAGTGTAAAAGGTAAATCTACTCAAGAAGTTAGCGATATGCTAAAAGGTGCTCCAGATACAGATGTAGAAATTACTTTTAAAAATATTTTTGATGATAATATTAAAAAAGTAAAATTAACTAGAAAAGAGATTAAACTGCCTGAAGTACCCTATTATGGCATAGTAGCTCCACATATAGGCTATATTTCTTTATCTTCTTTCACAATGAATTGTAGTAATACTGTAAAAGATGCACTATTAAAATTAAAAGAAAATGATCCTAAATTGCAAGGTTTAATCTTAGATTTACGAAATAATGGTGGAGGCTTACTAAATGAAGCTGTCAATATCATAAATATTTTTGTGCCTAAAAATACTGAAGTTGTTAGCACAAAAGGCAGACTGCCAGAGGCTAATAGAGTTTATAAAACTATGCAAGCACCAGTAGATCTAGAAATACCACTTTGTGTTTTAATAAATGAAAATAGCGCTTCTGCTAGTGAAATAGTAGCTGGTGCTTTGCAGGATTTAGATAGAGCTGTGATCATAGGTGAGCAATCATATGGTAAAGGACTCGTACAAAATATTGTAAATCTACCATATAATTCAAAATTAAAAGTTACTATTGCTAAATACTACATTCCATCAGGCAGATGTATACAAAAAATTGATTATAGCGATAAAACTAATGGTGTGGGTAGACAAATATCTGCAGATGAACAAAAAATATTTTTTACAAAAAATAAACGTCCTGTAAAAGATGCAGGAGGCATCTTGCCAGATATCGATGTTAAAATAGACAGTATATCTGCTTTCACGGCTGCACTATATGTAGGTCAACATATTTTTAAATTTGCCACATTATACTCTATTAAGCACCCCACTATCCCTCAACCAGATCAATTCAAACTATCAGATGCAGACTATAATGAATTTATAGCTTATATGAAAGACAAGGAAATCAAATACTCATCTCCACTAAAAATGGAACTCGATAAACTTACAAAATTAGCTGAAGACGAAAAAAAATTAGATCTTATAAAAGATGATATAGAACTTTTGAAGAAAAAAATAACTTTAGATAATCAAGAAGAACTCATACATTACAAAGATGAGATAACTACTATTCTTGCTCCAGAGATTATTTCTAGATATTACTACCAGAAAGGCCGCATTCAATATGAGCTACAAAATGATAATTTCACACATAAAGCTGTAGAAATCTTAACCAATCCATCACAATACAACAATATTTTGAGTGTAAAATAACTTGACCTCTAGCAATGTCTTTATGAAAAATGTTTCTAAAAATATTTTCCCATATATTTACACAATATTAATAGGTTTATTAATAACTGGAATATTTTATTCTTTATTTTTAATATCCGCTTCAGAGATTACTTTAGCACTTGTTTGGTTAATAGAAGGGAAATATAAAGAAAAATTCAAAAAATTTACAAAACAACCATATGCAATGCTATGGATAGCAATGTATCTATTGCTGGTAATAGGCATGCTATATACAGCTAATATCAAATCTGGGTTAAACGATTTACAAGTAAAATTACCCATGTTAGTTTTGCCATTGATTTTTGCCACTACTTACCCGACTGAATTTATAAAAAAATATTTTAATAAATTTTACTTGTTTTTAGCATTTATTTATGTTCTAATACCTATAATTTCATTATCATTTGGATGGATAGACAACCTCAAAGAGATACCTTGGTATAGAAATCATATAAGAGCTTCACTACTTATTACCATAGCTATATCAATAATATTATTTGCTAATGATTCTGTAAAAATCAAATATTATCAAATCATTCATCCCTTATTAATAGTTCTTTTCATTACATTTCAAATTTTAAATGCTTCACTAGCCCCATTTATTTTATCTTTATTAATAATTTTTATTTGGATAGTCAGCAGAATATCTAAAAGAAATAAATATGTAGCGATAGGAGCTATAGCGATCTTTATTATTTCACCTCCACTAATATTTTATTTATCTTATCAAAGTTATTTTGGTATTCCCAAAAATATTAAAAATATAGAAAATATAGAAATAGAAAATAGAAATGTATATAATCCATACGCACTAGATAAAAGTTTAGTAAAAAAATGGAATGAAATATCCACCAAACCAATCGACGAGATTAAAACCTTTTCTGATAGCAATTATTATGCATTAGTACGTTTTTTAGCTTCTAAAAATTATCCTATAGATACTACTGGATTAAAAATGCTGAATGATGAAGAGATTAAAGCTATAGAGAATAATATAACTAATTACAGATTAATGAGTTCATTACCATTAGAGCATAGATTGTATAATTTATATTATGAAATTTATAGAGTTAAAAAAGATAAACAAATAGGTTTTTATGGTTCTTTAAGTCAAAGATTAGTTTATTTGAAAGCAGGTATTACACTTATAAATGAAAAGCCTTTTTTCGGATGGGGTACAGGTGATGTGAGTACAGCATTTAAAAATTATTATCAAAAATATTACCCTCAAGTACCAGAAAAATTATACAGAAAAACACATAACCAATTTGTAACAATAGGTGTAGCACTAGGTATAGTAGGGATGTTGCTACTACTGATTTTATGGTTTTATCCCATCTTTAACAAAAAAAGCAGAACTAATTTAACAAGTTTATGGATATGTATATGGATAATTTTCTCTACAATGATGCTACTCGAAGATATGCTCGAGGGACAACAAGCCACGACAATGACTGTATTTTTCTTAACCTTTTATTCAATGTTTTGGCAGCCGCAACTAAAAGAAAACTAAAC
>JAGPGB010000102.1 GCA_018056215.1 Bacteroidales bacterium
GATTTACGTAATGGAAGGTTTTCATCTTCTGAATAAATACCTTGAGCTCTCATTTGTCGAATGTCCCATGATACAGGATACGGCTGTCCGCCTCCACCAAGGCAACCTCCTGGACAAGTCATAATTTCTACGAAATGATATTGTAGTTTACCTTCTTTAATAGCTCTTACTAATTTATTAGCATTAGCTAATTCATGAGCTACAGCTACTTTTAGCTCTACGCCTTCTAAGAAAGACCATTCAGGTTTCGTACCTTCAATTTTTATTGTTGCTTCTCTAATACCATCAAAACCACGTACTGGTGTAATTTCTAAATTTTTAAATGGAACTTCTCTACCAGTTACTATTTCATAAGCTGTTCGTAATGCGGCTTCCATTACACCACCTGTTGCACCAAATATAACTCCTGCACCTGTTGATTCTCCCATTAATGGGTCATAATCAGATTCTGGTAAGCTCATAAAATCTATACCTGCTTGTTTGATCATTGTGGCTAATTCGCGAGTTGTGAGTACGTAATCTACATCTTGGTATCCGCTACTACGCATCTCTGGACGTTGAGCTTCATATTTTTTTGCTGTGCAAGGCATCACAGATACGACTACCATATCTTTAGAATTGATACCTTTTTTCTGTGCATAATATGTTTTAGCTACAGCTCCAAACATTTGTTGTGGAGATTTACATGTAGATAGATGTCCTAGCATATCAGGATATAAATGTTCCATAAATTTTATCCAACCAGGAGAGCAACTAGTGAACATAGGGATTTTAACATCTGGATCTTTATCTACTAATGCCTTCTTTAATCTAGTAAGCAATTCTGTTCCTTCTTCTAATATTGTTAAATCCGCAGTGAAATCAGTATCTAATACAGAATCAAATCCTAAGCGTTTAAGTGCTGTTACCATTTTGCCTGTAACTCTTGTACCATATTTGAAGCCCAATTCTTCACCTATAGCTACACGTACTGCTGGTGCTGTTTGTACTACTACGTGTTTTGTTGGATCATTGATAACATCCCATACTTCTTCTATGTAGTTTCGTTCTGTCAATGCACCTGTTGGGCAGTGTAGCACACATTGTCCACAATTCGTACATACAACTTCATTTAGTGGATAATCAAAAAATGTTCCTATATGTTGTTCTGCTCCTTTGCCAATTACTGCTAATGCACTTACATATTGTAATTCTTCACATGTACGTACACAACGTTGGCAATGGATACATTTAGACATATCTTTTTTGATTGCTGGGGAGCTAATATCTGCAATCATTTTTTCAGGATCTAAAAGATCTAAAAATATTCTATCGAAAATATGATATTCTGCAGCAAGATCCTGAAGTTCACATTTGCCATTACGTGTACAGCTAGTACAATCTGCGTTGTGTTCAGAAAGCAATAATTCTATAACGTGTTTCCTAGATTGCCTTACTGTTTGACTATTTGTGAATATTTCCATGCCTTCTGCTACTGGGGTAGCACATGCTGCTTGTAAATATCTAGCACCTTTAACTTCTACTACGCATACTCTGCAGTTACCAGCTACACTTAAATCTGGGTGATCGCACAAGGTAGGTATTTTGATATTTAATTTTTTTGCAGCTTCTAATATAGTGGTACCTTCTTCCACTGATATTGGTATATCATTTATTTTTAGGTTTATTAATGCTTTTGCCATAATTATTATCTTTTTTAATTTAAAATATTATTTCTTCTTTGAAATTTTCAACAATAGAGACAAATGGATTTGCTATAGATTGGCCTAATCCACATTTAGAAGCTACTTTCATAGTTTGAGAAAGTTTTATTAGTTCATTTAAGTAGCTAGCAGGTTTTTCACGTCTTTTAATAGCTTCTATACCTTTTAATAATTGTTGTAGTCCAGCTCTACATGGAGTACATTGTGCACAACTTTCTTCTACAAAGAAATCTAAATAATTGTGTAATATATTATACATAGATCTAGAGCTATTAAATAGCATAACAGAACCACCTGTCGGGATTCCTTCGAAGCCTATTATAGTATTTTCAAAATTTTTCCTAGGAACACAAAATCCTGAAGCACCGCCTATTTGTACTGCT
Source organism: Bacteroidales bacterium (assembly GCA_018056215.1). Lineage (GTDB taxonomy): Bacteria > Bacteroidota > Bacteroidia > Bacteroidales > DTU049 > DTU049. Next base: position 2,087 of record JAGPGB010000102.1, read on the forward strand.
TTAGTGTCGCCATCACCAAATTCTCTAACAAAATCAGACACTTTCATACCGAGTTCTAGCTCATAGATACCAGGAATAGGCGTATCTCCAGATATTGAGAATACTTTAGAACCTCTAGAGTCCTTAGTACCTAATTTTTTAAATTCTTCTACACCTAAATGTTGTATCATGGTAACAAAAACTAAGGTTTCCACATTATTTATAGATGTAGGTTTGTTATTGTAACCAGCTTTAGTAGGATAAGGTGGTTTGTTTCTAGGTTCACCGCGTTTGCCTTCCATACTTTCGAAAAGAGCACTCTCCTCTCCACAAATATATGCACCACTACCTGAACGTAAAAATAAAGTAATATCTAATCCTCTATTTTTTAATTCATTATTAAATTTCTCCATTTTAGATAAAAGATCTTTTTTCAAAAAATTATATTCTCCTCGCAGATACATGTAAGCTTCTTTAGCGTCAATACAATAAGCAGCTAATGCCATGCCAATGAATATTTTTTCTGGTACTTCTTCTATTATTTGTCTATCTTTGAATGTACCAGGTTCACCTTCATCTGCATTGCATATTACATATTTTATATCACTATCTTCATTTTTAGTAAATTTCCATTTTAATCCTGTAGGGAAACCAGCACCACCACGACCTTTTAATCCACTATCGATAATTTCATTTATAATATCATCGGGTGATTTTTGCAAAGCTTTATCTAATATTTGTAATGGATTATCTACTTTGCTAAAAATAATATCTACTTTTCTTAAATTACTTGTATCCATACTTTCTTAATTTTTTGATTTTTCTTTGTATTGTTGAACTATTTCTACTGCTGTTTCTGGAGTGAGACTATGATACACATCATCATTGATGAGCATTACAGGGCCTTTGTGGCACCAGCCCATACAGTTAGCTGTCAATAGAGTAAATTGTTTATCTAAAGTAGTTTCTCCTACTTTGATATTTAAAACTTTTTCTAAAGCATTTATTATCTCATCTTTGCCAGACATATAGCAGCTAATAGTTTTGCAAACTCTAATTACATTTTTACCTCTAGGAACAGTGTCTAGAAATGTATAAAATGTAGCTGTACCATATACATCTGCAGCAGATAAATCTAGCTCCTCAGCTACCATAGCTATATCGGATGGCTCCAAATATTGCTTTACGGCAACAATGTCTTGCAGGATAGGCATTAATGCATTGCGCGTCCTACCATGCTTCTCGACTAAATTTTTAATTAATTCATTTGATTCTTCCATAATATTTTTGTTTTATTGTTAAATAATTAACAATGCAAAGTTAATAATATTTTTTTATATATCAATCATTAACAATAATATTTATTTAAAATTATTTTTTATATTAAATTATTTACAGATATTTTATAAATTAAATTTATGATTGTATCTAATAAATATATGAGTTTGATTATATTGAAAATTAATTTTTATTAAAATAAAGTTTGGTTTAATGTTAATATTTTTTTTAATTTAAAATATTCTTATTTATAAGCTAATTAGAAATTTTAAAGAATTTTTATTTAAATTTGTAATAAAATATTAATTTCATGAAAAACAAGCTTTTTATTTTCCTTTTTTCTCTTATTGTTATATTTTCAGGGGCTAAAGCTCAAAATATTAATGTAACTTTATTAAGATGGATGGGGCCTCAAGGATCCAGAGCTGATACCTATTATGAATGGATGCTATCTCATCCCAATTCTCAAATGATAATTAGCTCTATTTATAATTCTCAAAATAAAAGAGATTCATATAAATCCATAGCAATATTTACAGCAAATAACATTGCTCCATATTTGGAGACTGAAATTAATCAACTAACCGAGTATTTAGAAAACGAAGGATATGATGTACATAGTTACATAGTAAATGGTGGTACTCCTGAGGATTTAAAATTATTTTTGCAGCAGTTATATAGTGATTATCAGATTGAGGGTGCTTTATTTATCGGTGACCTACCTGTAGCATGGTATCAAATAGAAAATGATTATAATGAATATGGCTATGCAGAGTGGCCAATAGATTATTATTTTATGGATTTAGATGGTTTATGGTCAGATAATTTGGTGCCCGCTTCTGATTCACTCATATATGGTACAGATGGTATTTATGATACACATACGGGTAATATTGAACCAGAAATATATATAGCACGTCTTATGCCTACAGGTATAGGGGATGATGTATCTTTGCTAAAAAATTATTTTTCTAAAGATTTTGAATATAGATCGCAAAATAATGCTATAGAACACAGAGCATTAGTATATGTAGATGATGATTGGGAACCATGGTCATATGATTATGCTTATGAAGTGACATTATTATACCCAGATACTTATTTAACTTATGATATAAATGAAACAAGGGCAACAGATTATAGGCAAGATTTAGATTCGTCATGGGCTTGGGTATCAGTTTTTGCTCATTCATGGCCAGGAGGGCATTCATTTTATTATAATGACCGCACCCAAACTGATTTTTATTATTCTACAGAATATACTAATCAAGATCCTGATGTAAATTTTTATAATTTTTTTGCTTGTTCATTCGCCAGATATACACAGAATGGGTATGGTGCAGGAAGTGCAATATTTAATCAAGATTACAGTTTAGGAGCACTAGGTTCTACAAAAACTGGTAGCATGCTAAATGCGGTATATCTTTATACTTCTTTAGCACAAGGTAAAACATTAGGAGAGGCTTACAAAGATTGGTTTTACACTATTACATCTGATGGTATCTCTTTTGATGAATTATGCTGGTTTTATGGCATGACTCTTTTAGGCGATCCCACACTAAAGCCACTTGGACAGAATGTTAATTTAATTGATTATAATACAAATAAATTGTTGGTTTCTGTATATCCTAATCCTACTAATGGTAT
>JAGPGB010000004.1:0-19044 GCA_018056215.1 Bacteroidales bacterium
GAAAAGTAATAGGATCATTAACGCCGATGAATTCTAACAATTTATTATAAACTCCAATAGCACATTGTTCTCCTTTAATGTTTTGTTTTAATAGTACTTCAGTATTAGGATTTTCTGGTGCTTCATATCCGCAATTGCACATTTTGTACCAATCTTCTGGTTTAATAATAGGTGTTCCACCTAATTGTAGAATACGTTCTGCTAATTTCTCTGCATGTTCTAATTCTTCATTAGCATGTTCCATAAGCTCATTAGCGACGGGTTCTCTCATGATACCTTTAGCTACTTTAGCACCTACCCAGTACTGGTAATAAGCTAACCATTCATCTGCATAAGCTTTGTTTAATAATTCTAAAACCTTGTTTACATCTAATTTAATAATAGATTTACCTCTTGTTCCAATATTTTCCTCCTTATTTTTTGATTAATTGTTATTGCAAATATAAAAATTTATTTTATAAATACAATAAAAAATGATTTTTATTATTATTATTAATTTGAAAATATTTATATAAAAAGGGTGGATGATGGGACTTGAACCCACAACTTCCAGATCCACAATCTGGTGCTCTAACCATTGAACTACATCCACCATTTATTTTGCAAAATTAATAAAAATTTTCAATAAAAATTAAATAAAATTTAAAATAATAGAAAATGAGTTAATATATAGTTGATATTTATTTTAAATTATCATTAAAAAATTAATTTAAACAAAAATGTTTTAAGAAAATTTCATGAATTAAAAAATTTTGCTAAAAAGATAATATATTTTCGAAATGTAAGCATATAATATTTTATACATAATTATAATTCTCTCACTCCCTCATTTTCGTTTCCTTATTTTTTTGTATCTTTGCATTATTATTGTCTTTATGTTAAAATTTATTGTTGGATAATGAAAGGAATTGTAGCTATCGTAGGACGTCCAAATGTCGGAAAGAGTACTTTATTTAATAGATTAGTAGGAGAGAGAGTTTCTATTGAGGACCCTACTAGTGGTGTAACTCGTGATAGAATTTATGGTAAAAGTTTTTGGAATGGAAAAGAATTTTCCATTATTGATACTGGCGGTATTGTTATCAAATCTGATGATATTTTCCAGCAAGAAATTAAAAAACAAGTTGATTTAGCCTTAGATGAGGCAGATTTAATATTGTTTATGGTTGATATACAAGATGGTATCACTCCTTTAGATCTTGATATTGCTGATATGTTACGTTCTCATAATAAACCTGTTTTTTTAGTAGCTAATAAAACTGATAATAATATTGTTTACAATGATCATACAGAATTTTATCAATTAGGCGTTGATACTATTTTCCCCATTTCTGCTAAAAATGGCTTTGGCACTGGAGAACTATTAGATGCTATTGTTGATAAGCTTCCAATAGATGATAAGGAAGATTTGGAATATCCACGAATTGCTATTGTGGGAAAGCCTAATGTAGGTAAATCGACTATTTTGAATACTTTAATTGGTGAAGAACGTTCTATTGTTACTCCTATTGCTGGTACTACTCGAGATTCTATTTATCATCTTTTTAATAAATTTAATTTTAATTTTTATTTAGTTGACACTGCAGGCATTCGAAAAAAAAATCGTATTAATGACAATATTGAGTTTTATTCTATTACTCGTAGCATTAGAACTATTGAAAATTCTGATGTATGTTTATTAGTTATCGATGCTACTGAGGGCATAGGTGCTCAGGATTTAAATATTTTAAATTTGATCAATAGTAATAAAAAAAGTGTCGTTCTTGTTGTTAATAAGTGGGATCTTATAGAAAAAGATAATAAAACAGATAAAATGTTTCGTGAATCTTTGATGAGTAAATTAGCTCCTCAAGATCATATACCTATCATTTTTACTAGTGCTATTAAAAAGCAAAGACTAATTCAGGTTTTAGAAGTAATTCAAAAGGTTTATGATGATCGTAAAAAAAGAATTCCTACTTCTACTTTAAACAAAATTATACTTAGTGAATTTGAAAAAAATCCACCTCCTTTGAATAAAGGTAAAAAAGTAAAAATTAAATATTGTACACAGTTGCCTACTCCATATCCTTCTTTTGTATTTTTTTGCAATTTGCCACAATATGTTAAAGAACCTTATAAACGTTTCACTGAAAATAAAATACGAGAACATTTCGGTTTTGCTGGCTCTCCAGTAATTATTTATTTTAGAGAAAAATAATATGAGATTGGATAAATTTCTATGGAGTGTTAGATTATTTAAAACTAGATCTATAGCTACTGATGAATGTAAAAAATCTAGAGTTAAGGTCAATGGATTGATTGCTAAACCTTCTAAAGAAATTAATAATTCTGATATAATTGAAATTAAATATCATCTTTATACCAAAACTATTCGAATTATTGCTATTCCTACTCAAAGGATTAGTGCTAAATTAGTTAATGATTTTATTTTAGATATTACTCCTGTAGAAGAGTATGCCAAATTAGATATGATACGAGAAAATACTTCAACCTATAAGCCTAAATGGAAAGGTAGACCTACTAAAAAAGATAGACGTAATATTGATGAATTCTTTACTAATTTGCCAAAAAATTAATAGTTTAATATTTTATAATTTCTTATATTTTAAATTGAAAATTTAAAAATAAATGATGCTGTAGTGAAATATTATTATCATTGGGCTGCCAAAGTTGATAATTTATAGAAAAATTAATCCCTTTCGTTGGCATATAGTTTATTCCAACAAAATATCCATTTCCTGGGTAATGTGCATACCAGCTTTCATTTTCTAAATATAGTTTATTTACATATAATTTATCAAATCGTGCAAAAAAACTTAAGTTTTTATAGAATTTATAGATACCATAAAAAGAAAAACCATGTAAATTATTATTATTTATATATAGATTATTTTTCCTATAATTGTATTCACCTCCTATTTTTACAGTATTAGCTATCTCATAACCAGCAAATATAGAAAATAATTGTCTCTCAGCAGGTTTTAATGAATCTTTTGATTTAGAATAGCCATAATAAAAACGAATTATAAAATTTTCTATAGGTTTTATATCCAGTCCAGATGCGAACTGTAAATCGCCAAAATTATCTTGATTATTTTTGTTTCCTTCACCATTAGTGATGGATACGTCAAGATTTAGATAGTTATTTATTTTAAAAAAACTGATTATTCCAAGATCTGCACTTGGTAAAAGGAAATATCTGTCTTGAAATGTTTCTGCTAAATATTTTAATCCCCAAAATTTATCTTGAGTATGATAATTATTTAAGCCTACACTACCAATATTTAGTTGAATATTATCATTAATTTTCCATATTAATTCTGCTATTTTTAACTGCATTGTATAATAGCTACCTACATTTTCTTTATAATTTATATCTATCAAGTTACCAGTGGAATCTTTTATATAAATTTTTTCAATTGTTGTTGGTCTGCCAGCTTCTATAATGATTTTACCAGAAAATTTGTTATTAAAATTATATTGCTGCCCTAAATATGCTCTATCAATAACAAAAGAAAATTTTTTATCTACATTATTTGTTAAATTATATTCAAATTTTCCATATACATCTATTATTGGCAACCATTTATTACTAGTACTATCTTTTGTTTGTGATAATAGATTTGTTGAAATTAAAATTATTATTAAAAAAATTAGTTGGTATCTCATAAATTTACAAATTATTTTTTTAATTTGCAAATTTAAAATAATTATTCATATTAAGTAAATATTACTGTAATTTTAATAAATTGTTAAAAAAATTCATTATTTATTTGTAATAACTTATTCACTTATATTTAATTAAGGTAAATAAATAGCACCACTACATGACTCTTTAGCAGAATGAGTTACTTTTGTACTAGTATTTGGTAATCCAATCCATCGCAGCAATCCTAGAAAAGCAAATATTATAGCTTCTTTATAATCTATAATTTCTTTATTTGGTATTATAATTTGCCCATCATAAAGATTAGTCAGCCGTTCTATTAAAAATTTATTATGTGCACCACCACCTGATGCTAATACTCTACCATTTTGTGGCAATTTATTTGAAATTGTAATAGAAACGTATTCTACAATTGTTCGTAATAAGTCATTAATAGTAAATTGATCTGCATATTTATCTATTATAGGAATAAACTCTTTTTCCACTATTTCTCTACAGAGTGAATGATTATCAAAAGTATCATTAATTTTAAGTAGATTAGTTAGTAAACCATCTACAATTAGACCATTTCGAGCTAATTCACCGTAGTTATCATAAGTTAAATTAATTTTTTGAGTAACATAATTTAAAATTATATTTACTGGACAAATGTCAAAAGCTGAAATTATTTCTCCATTTTCTATAATAGTAGCATTACTGAAACCACCTAAATTTAGAAATACACTATAATCTGTAAACAAGTATTTTTCTCCGATTGGTACTAATGGAGCGCCTTCTCCACCTAAACCTACATCTTGGCTACGAAAATCACAAATTACTGGTATCGATGTATCGCTAGCTATCACTCCACCATGTCCAAGCTGATATGTGTAACCTGCTGCAGGATTGTGCCATATCGTATGTCCATGCATGCTAATAAAATCTACATTTGCATTAATTGTAGACAAAAATTCACGAATTAAATCTGATAAATAGTGAGAGTATCGAAAATTCAGATTTATAATTTCTTCACCTTTTAGGTAGAAAGCATTATTTAGCAAATTCTTCCATTCGTGTGAGTAGGCAAAAGTTTGTGTTTTGAGCACATCAAATTGCCAATTATTATTTTTTAAATATTTTACTAGCACTAGATCTACACCGTCGCAGCTAGTACCAGACATCATACCTATGATGTTATATTCCATTTTGTTATTAAAATTTTTCATTTCCAAAAATACATTTTTTTTATTAGTATTAAAAGTATTTAATTTTTTTATCAAAAATTATTTTATTTTTCATCAATTATTGAGATTAAAACATATATTTTTAAATTATTTTCATAACATAAAAATAATTTAATTTTGTAAAAATACATTACATAATTTGAAAATTTTTACTAAAAAGATTTTAATTTAAAATTTTTTGGCATTAAATTTGTTTTAAAAAAATTTCTAAAAAAATATATATATGAAAAAATTATTTACACATACAATTATTATTTTTATCATAATATTTGTATTTACATTAGATTTAAATGCACAAAAAGAAAAGAAAAAGGTATCAAAATCTAAAACACAAACAAATAATTTAATCACTAATCAGTCATCTTTTGACAAACAAAGCATTAATCAAAGTATACAGCCTAGTATTAATATAGTAGATAAAGATGCTGAGGTTGTTGTCAAAGGTGTTGGTATAACAAGAGATGATGCCTTGAAAAATGCTCTCCGTCTTTGTGTAGAGCAGGCAGTGGGCGTAGCATTAACATCAGAAACTAAAGTTGAAAATTTTGTTGTTATCAAAGATGCTATTAATACGAGAGCAGAAGGGTATATATCAAAATACGAAATATTAAATGAAGTGCCTTTTCCTGATAGATATGAAATGACTGTTAAAGCTCTTGTTAGTTTAGATCCTATTAAAGCTGACTTTAACATTTTATCAAAAGCTGTTGGTGGAATTAGATTTTTGGTAATGTATGATGATAGAAATATCCCAGCTGGTGATGTGGCAAATTATGAATTCGCTGTAGAAAGAATTAATGAATTTCTATCACAGAAGGGATATAGATATATTGATAAAAAACGTTTTGACGAGTTAAAGAATGAATCTAAAGGCATATTGAATGATATAAAACCTACTGAGGAAAGCTATATTCAGTACCTTGGTATGAAAGCTGATGCTCAATTTATTATTTATATTAAAAATATACATACTATTAGTAAATCAGAGGCTTTCGATACTAGAACTAGCTCAAAAGCTGTAATTGAATGCAAGGTTTATGACAATTGTACTGCAGAAGGATTGGGTACAGTTGTTCTTGAAAGTGATTGGAAATCTGCTTCTGGTTTATCTCTTATGCCTGCGATTACTGAAGCTGTTTCAATAGATATCCCAGATTTACTTGATGTTTTTACTCGTTATATTGGTAATTGGGTAAATAATGGAACTCCTTTTGAGCTCAGATTTTACCATACAGGCACTTATCGTGAATTAAGAGAATTAAGAACTAAATTACAAAGTGATTCAGATTTCGGTGGTGATTTCGAAATAGTTAGTTTTGATAATTTTACAAAATTAAATTGTACTTTCAAAAATCGTCCAGATCAGTTAGCTGACAAAATTCTTGATTACGCTGATGCTATTCCAGAGCTAGCTAGCAAAAAATTGGACGTTAAATATATTTATGGTCGTCAGATTAATTTCGCCCCAGCTAATGTCACTCTAGAAGAACTAAATATTTCAAAACCTTAAAACTTTTTTAAATATTATATTATGAAAACAAAAACATTTTTTTTATTATTTATTTTTATTTTGTTAGGAATTAATTCATATTCTCAAGAGATAAAAACCAAACAGAACACTAAAAATAGCAAAAAAGCAATTAAAACTGCAAAAATTGAAAAGCAGGGGTCAACTGTGAAACCTAGCGAGTTGCAATATCAAACTATTCAAAAAGAAAACAATAACATTACTAAAGATAGCTCAAAAGAGTCTCTGCAGAGTCAAACTATCAAACCTATTGAAATTGTAAATAGTGATCAACTTTCCAAAAATGCTACTCCAGTTATTACTCAACAAGCAAATGGATCTATTAATTGGACTGAGCAATATATAGAAGCTAAAGGAACCTCAGTAATAGATTATGAAAGATTTCCTAATAAAGCTCAAGCTAAAGCTATGGCTACTAGAGGTGCTATCGTAGAAGCTCAAAGAAATTTATTAGAAATTACTCAAGGTGTTAAAGTCGTTAGTGAAACTACTGTCAAAGACATGATGACTCAAAGTGATTACATTTATTCTCGTGTAGAAGGTATTGTTAAAGGAGCCCAACAAGTAGGTGAACCTATAGAAAAAGATGGATTAATAGAGGTGAGAATGAGAATACCATTATACGAAACTGACGGCTTAGCTGCTGCAATCTATGAAGGGTTGCCTAATGTTAATAATAAAAATCTCCAGATTCAAAATAATATTTCTGATAACCAACAGCAAACAGATTTAACTAATTCCAACCAAAATATTATCCCTAATGGATTAGTTTTTAATTTTAATGGAAAAAAATTTGATCCTTCATTATTTCCAGTGATTGTAGATCAAAATGGGAATATTATGCTAGACTTATCTATGCTTTATAATCCTAAAGAAGGTAAATTTCCTAAAATTTTATCAAGTACAAAAGATATTTTCCAAGAATTAAATTTCAAAGAAGGTACTGATGTGATCGATGTTATCCAATCCTATGATGGTAAGATAGTAGTAGATGGTGATAGTGTAAAGAAACATCCTTGGTGGAATAATTTCACTAATATTGTAAAAAAAGGTCTTAATATTGGGGCAGATATTCTAAAATTTATCCTTTTAATCTAATTTTAAAAATAGTAAAATATGAAATTTAAAATCTTTTTATTTATGTTTATTATTACTGTGATTAGTAATAATATTTACAGCCAATGTTATTCTCAATTGACTATTTTTCATCAAGATGGTGAGAAATTTTGGGTGATAATTGATGGAGTGAAACAAAATACAACACCACAATATACAATCTTTCTTGATAGCTTAAAAGGTGATTTCGTAAAAGTCAAAATAATTTTTGATAATGAAAAAATAAAAGATATTAATAAAACTATACCATTAAAAGATGAAAATGATAAATGCGTTCATTCTAAATATGTTATTAAAAAAGTTAAAAATGAATATGTGATGCGACTTTACTCTTATGAACCTATTATTATAGAATCTAAGAAAAATGAATTAGTTAATGATGTTCAGCTAAACAATCAACAACCACAGCAACAATTGAATGTGCAACAACCTCAACAAGTACAACAACCTCAACAAGTACAACAAAATTTACAACTACAGCAACCTACTAATCAAAATCAACAACAAGGAGGAATAGGAGCAACCATTATTGATCCTACTACTGGACAACCTATCAGTGTGAATGTTTCTTTTAATGTGCCAGCTACTGATCCACAAAATATAAATCAAACGCAACAAGAATTTTCTCAATCTCAAGTGCAAAAGCCGATTCAACCACAATTGCAAAATATTGAAAAACAACCACAAATTCAGCAGCAACCACAACAGATCTCACCAGCTTATTATCAACCTATGAGTACAGAGGATTTCGCTAGTGCTAAAGCTTCTATCTCATCCAAATCTTTTGAAGACTCAAAACTTACCTTGGCTAAGCAAATAGCTGCTTCTAATCATTTGACTTCTAAACAAGTAAAAGAAATCATGCAACTTTTTAGTTTTGAGGATAGTAAATTAGATTTTGCAAAATTTGCATATAAATATGTGTATGATCCTAATAATTACTACATCGTAAATGACGCTTTCAAATTTAGTAGTTCTATAGATGAGCTAAACGAGTTTATTAATAAATAGGTTTTGCTATCATAGATAAGGCAATATTTTTTCTAAAGCATTTGCTCTGGATCCTTTTACTAGTATTATGTATTCACTTAATGGATTGTTTGAAATAAAATTTACCAATTCATCAGTGTTTGGTACAAATAGAAATTGTGGAAAATTATCTTTAAACTGATAAAAATTATCTCCTACAAATATTGCTAAATCGGGATTATAACTTTTAACAACATTCAAAATATTATTATGCTCATCATACGAATACTCACCTAGCTCCATCATTTCTCCAAGGATAGAAGCTCTTTTTTCAGGTTTTATTGTAGTATTTTTATTATAAAAAAAATCTATTGGAATAGAAAAGAAATTTATAAGTGCAGCTTCCATACTGGTTGGATTAGCATTATAAGCATCCATGATAACGATATTTTTTTCATTGTAGATGATCTGAGAGCGAGAATTTGTAGGGATATATTCTGTAATTGCTTTTACAATATTTTCTGGAGAAATTTTAAAATATAAACCAATGGATATAGCTGCCAAAGTGTGTACTAGATTATAATCTCCAAACAAATGAGTCTCGATTTTGTAATTTTTATCATCGTAATTCCATTCAAAGCTGAGAAATGGTAGAGCTGAGACATTGCTCACTCGGGTATTAGGATTATTTTTCCCATAAAAAATAGTATTTAGTGATCGAGCAAATGGTTCTAGTATTGGATCATCTTCATTGATAAAAGCAAGGCCATTGTGTTTTTTGAGAAAATCAAAAAGTTCTGTTTTCGCTTTAATTATGTTTTCGAAACTACCAAATCTACCGATATGTGCTCTGCCGATAGTAGTTATCAAGCCATGTGTAGGCTTGGCAATCTCACAAAGGAAATTAATATCACCTAACTTAGCAGCCCCCATCTCTACTACTGCTATTTCATGAGTTGTATTTAATTTCAAAATCGTCAGAGGTAAACCAAGTTCATTATTGAGATTGCCTTCAGTGAATAGTACATTATATTGAGTAGAAAGAATTTTAGCTATCAATTCTTTAGAAGTAGTTTTACCATTAGAACCAGTGATAGCTAATACTGGAATAGAAAAATGCTCTCTGTGTATTTTAGCCAAATCTACAAGCGTTTGGTAGGTATCTTCGACGACGATACATCTAATATCATCTAATAGCTCAGTTCTATTAGTAATGCAATACATAGCTCCATTATTAAGAGCATCTTCCACATAAGCATTGCCATCAATATTTTCGCCTTTAATAGCCAGAAATATTTGCCCATTTTTTGTAGATCTACTATCTATGCTTATGCCAGCACTATTAATAAAAATATTATAAATTTCATCTAAAGACAGTTTCATTAATGATCAAGATTTTTATTTCACAAAAATAATATTTTTTAGCAAGTTAAATATTATGTTATTGAAATAAGTGTTTAGATAATAAATTTTGCTAAAAATTTTTATAATAAAAAATACCTTTACAATAAATCGTAAGCTATAATTAAGACCGCATTGGGAAATGATTTGTAATAAAACAAGCAAAAATTATGGTTTAACATAGTTTAATATAGTTTAAGGTAGTTTAACATGGTTTAAAAATGGTTTAAGGTAGTTTAAACATTTTGTTTTAAACTTCTAAACCTTTAAACTAATCAACTTCACCCTTTCTCCCATTCACCCACTCTCCTCCTCTCCCACTCTCCTCCTCAACTCCTCAACTCATCACTCATCTCACTTTCTCCTCAAAAAAATAGCAAATATCAAAGGAATTATATAATTTTGAAAGAAATAAAAAAAGGGGTAAATGAAAACAAAAAACATTATTTTATTAATTTTTGTTGCTGTTTTGATAGTTTTTGCAAACTCATGTAAAAAACCAAGTGATGGATGCACTTGGCAAAGAACTTTAACAAATATGCACACAGGTTTATGTAGAATGCAAACTCCAACGAGTTATGAAGAAACTTATGGAGCATGTATAGGAATAGATAGTTTGGATACTTGTAAATATGATTACCTTAAAATACGTTTAACATTTGAATCTGCTTATGTATCACAAAATACTTGTAGTAGTCCCCAAGATTCTATTATTGGAAAGATTGAAGATATTATTGTTATTTGCGAAAATGACTATAATGACAATTATAAAATAAATGATACGATAAATGATATTCTAAATGTTATATATACAAATTCCAAAGGTATGCCTATTGCTTCTCCATTACCATTAAATAATTATTTACAGACTAACCCAATATGCTCAGATGGAATAAACCTATTTCTATCCCAACCTCCAAGTATAACATCTATACAATCATTTACAATTTATTATAAAGAAACTGACGGAAAAATGTTTTCAGCAACAACAGTGCCTATTTATATAACACCATAAAAAATAATGTAATGAAAATATATATATTTTTAATAATTCTATGGTTATTTTCTCCATTTTATATGTTTTCTAAATCTGTTGATTCAATAGAGGCAAAACAAATCGCATTAAATTATTATATGTATTTAAATCCAAGTAAAAGTTATGTTTCTATAAAGAAAACTATTACGAAACAGTATAAAGGTTTTGATACTCAACATATTATTATTTTTGACAACCTTGATTTTATTATTGTTTCAGCAGATGATGCAACTGTTCCTATTTTCGCTTATTCCAATGAGAATTCTTTTAATGAAAACGATATACCACCTTCATTTGAATTATGGTTGCGGACAGAATATGATGAATTAGTATATTATGTTAAAACAAATAATATTAGTAATGAAAACACTATACAGAAATGGAACGCAATTAAAGAAAAAAAATTTGACAAGAGTAAAGCAACAAAATCTGTTACTCCACTAATTAATACACATTGGGGGCAGAGTTTTACAAATGATTTAAAATGTCCGGGGTATAATTTTTTTGTCGAAGAAAACATATCATGTAATTGTTTTCATTGTACAGCTGGTTGTGTTGCAGTGGCAATGGCGCAGATAATGCGATATTGGAAAAGCCCTGTCAATAATTTTGATTGGTGTAATATGCCAAATGAATTAATAAAAAAAGATAATTTTGGAAATGACAGATCAGAATATGAAGTTGAAAGGAATGCTATAGCATATTTAATATCAGATTGTGGAGGCAAGGCAGAGATGGATTATTGCAAAGAAATAGATGGTGAAGTAACTTGTAACTCCGGAACAACAATAGGGAAAGCAAAACGGGTATTACAAAATGATTATAACTACAGCAATGATATGCTACATAGTTACAGATGGCTAACTATTAGTTGGAAACAAAAAATGAGGAATAGTTTAGACAATGGAGATCCAATTTTATATGGAGGACAAAGTGTTAATGTAGGACATGCATTCATTTGTGATGGATATCAGGAGGAAAACTATTTCCATTTTAATTGGGGATGGAATGGAAATTCAGATGGTTATTTTTATATTGATGACGATGATGGTAGCAATGTTATTGATTATAAAAAATGGCAAGAAGCTGTTTTCTATATTCATCCTGAACAACAAAGTAATGTGCATTGTGTTGATTGTAGTGAAATTATCTCAATTAGTAATTCTGTATCATCAATAAATCCTTACAATACGAATTTTCCGATGATTACTTGGATAGGAATATCTCCTATATACAATTATATTCCGCTTTTAAATCCAATAAAACCGTTAGCTTCTGAAATTATTTATGAAAATGGAGAAATGAGATTAGAATATTTTGACATTACAGCAGGAACAATAAATGTTGACAACGTTATAATACCTGATAAAACAAACGTTCATTTAAAAGCTTATAATGAAATAGTTATTACAAATTTTGAGACAGTAGAAGGTGCAGAATTTACGGCTGAAATTATTCCATGTCCAGATAATACTAATTTTGCGAGAATAGATAAAAAAGATAATACAAACATTAATGAATTAGAACTTACTAAAGAAGTGTACCATGAAATATTTCAAATAAATCCTAATCCATGTTCATATGAAACTAACATTATATACAGTATTGCAGAGAATGGTTTTTTTGAAATTTCAATCTATGACATTTATGGGAAAAAAATAAAAACATTGATAAAAGCAAAGCAACTAAAAGGCACATATAATATGACAATTAATGTCAATGACTTATCAAACGGATTATATCTATGTGTTTTTAAAAATCAGAAAGAAACAAAGACAATTAAATTTTTAAAAATATCAGAATGAACAAATTACAAATCATAATTGATACTTAACATAATTAAAAATAAAAATATTAAATTATGAAAAACAAACATCTACCTGATATCCCTACCCAAGACGAAATCTCAAAAGATGGTATGGATGTGTATGAGATGAATGCTGCACTATTAAAAAAAGTAGAAGAGCTAACGCTGTATGTTATTGAGTTAGAGAAAAGGATAGATAAAATAGAAAAAGATAAATAAATGGGTTATATGAAAAAAATATTTAAAATTGGACTAGCGTTTTTTATAATATTTTGTTGTAATAAAATGTTTGCTCAGGAAAAAAGTAATATTAACATAGAAATAAGTAAACCAATAATAGAAGAATCTATTTTTAATAGATATCTTTTTGATATAGGGACGGGCTATAATATAAGAAAAAATAAATTTTTTATTGGTGGTTCTTTAAATATGACTTACTCTAAATTAAACACAAAAGAGCTTGATACAAAAACTTTTTTTATAAAACCAAGAATAAGTGTAACATATAGCCCTGTTACTGATAAAAGGGTTACTGTGGAGCCAAAAATTGGTATAGGGTATTCAATTATATATATGAGTAGTGATAAATATGATTTTACTGATTATCAATATGGAATAAATGGATTATTAGAATTAAAGATTAATTATAATACAAAAAAAATATTAGCCCCATATTTTGTAGCTTCTTATGATTATATATATTTAAAAAAAGATGAAAATTTTACACAATTGAATTATTACAGAAATATTCATGTGATAAATCTCGGAATAGGTGTTAAAATTAAATTTTATGGAAAAGATGAAAATTAAAAGCGTATTATTTATAGTTATTTTGAGCATTTTTACTTTATCTCAAAGTTGTTCAAGGGAAGAACTGATACTAAATGAAGATTATATAAATGTGTCTGATTTATGGAGATATGTTAATCAAAAAGGAATTTGCGAAGATGCTACAAAATGGCTTAATAAAGAAGTAAAAGTAAAAGGATACATTAACGCAAATAATTTTAATCTATGTGATATAAGAAACGGAACGAATATACAAATTTGCATTCCTGATTCTATTTATTCTATCATAATTGATAAAGTTAATTCTTCTAATGAATCATCTATGTGTTATATCAAAGGAATACTTATAGAAAACCCTTATATTATTATTGGTTTATTAGATAATAAACCAATAAAATGTAGCAATATCCCTGCAATATATCTATATAACATAGAAGATATATATTTTAAATAAAAGATAAAAATTATGAAAATTAAAAGCATCGTATTTATGGTTATTTTGAGCATTTTTACTTTGATTCAAAGTTGTTCAAAGGAGGAACTGAAACTAAATGAAGATTATATAACTGTAAGCGATTTAACTCGTTATTGCAGATGTAAATGTAGAGAAATATCCCCTTGTGAAAATAAAGAAGTTAAGATTAAAGGGCACATTGATTATTATACATTTAATGCAAATTTTTCAAATATATCTTATTCAATTGGAGGATTTAGGTTAAAAGATATTAGAAATGGGTATTCTATAGAGGTATATTTTAATATGAACGATTCAACTGATAAAAAAATAGCTATTGATAAAATTATTTCTTCAAACGAAACAGATATGTGTTATATTAAAGGAATAGTAGAATTATGGGAGATGTCCACGATGTTTCAATGTATATTAGAACCAAAGATTATATTAAATAATGCCGATGATATTTATTTTGATAGTAATATAAATTATTAAAATTATGAAAAAATTATTTATTGCTTTTATTTTTATATTAATAACAGGTAATTTATATAGTAATCCGGTAGATTCAGTATTAGTTAAAACCATAGCAAAGAATTACTTTGAATTTTTAAATCCTTCAAGAACTAATATAGAAATCAAAAATATTATTACTATATACTATAACGGATATCCAAGCTATTATATAGTAAATTTTATCGGAAATGGTTATATAGCTGTTTCAGCTAATAATGCAACTATACCAATTTTAATGTATTCTTATGGTGGTGAATATAAAGAAACTGATTTTCATAACCCTGCCTATTTAGATTGGATGGAAAATTACAGTAAAGAAATTGACTCAGTTAGAATAAATAATATTCCAAATGATTCAACTATTCAGGAATGGGACAATATTATCAATAAAAATTTTCCTAATTATAAAGCAGAGATTATTGTTGATACTTTAATAACAACAAAATGGGGCCAGGGTTGTTACTATAATAAATTATGTCCTTCTAATAATGATTGTAATTGTGGACATTGCAATGTAGGTTGCGTTGCTGTAGCTATGGCACAAGTTATGAAATACTGGATGCATCCAGTACATTCTACATACAAGGATTATGACTGGTGTAATATGCCAGATATACTATTATCAAGCTCTACAAACTTTAATATAGAAAAAAATGCAATTGCAACTCTTATGCATAATTGTGGTGTAAAGGCAAACATGAATTACTGTATTTTTTTAGGTGGTGGATGTCAATCTTTTGCATGGCCAACTGATGCAAGAAAAGCTTTAGTTAATGACTTTGGATATAGTGATAATGCTAATATTGATAGGCGTCAATATTATTCCAAAAAAAATTGGATTAAAAAATTAAAAACTGAATTAGATAATAAAAGACCTGTAATATATTTTAGTTTAAATGGATTATTTGGTGGTGGTCATGCTTTTATTATTGATGGTTATAATAGTGATGATAAATTCCATATTAATTGGGGGTGGAATGGAAATGATAATGAATGGTATGAAATTGGAGACTTAACACCTGGTCCTTTTAATTTCAATCTAAAACATCGAGCAATTTTTAATTTATACCCTGCCTGGTATATAAATTGTAATAGCGTATTACAGGTTTCCCAAATTTATGAGTATATAAGTTATCTTTCTCATTTATATTATAATCCTGTAGCAGGGACTATTATAGCAGGAGGAAGTGAAACACCATTAACGATTCAAAGTGGTCAAACAGTTCATTATCAAGCATATAATCAAATAAACCTAAATGAAGGATTTACAGCTGAAGAAGGAAGTGATTTTACTGCTGAAATTATTCCTTGTCCTGCTGAATGTAATAACAATGAGCTTGAAAGTGAAATGTTATCTAATAATTATGAATTTAATAATATTAATTATCAAAATATAGAAAAAGAGAATATTTTAGAGAAAGATATTAAAAAAATTAATTATGAATCTGACATTTTTGTTTATCCAAATCCAAACAATGGTAAGTTCATTATATTATTTGAAAATTATAAAAATAATATAAATGCAGATATATCTATTATGGATATTTTAGGCAATATTGTTTACACTTCAAAAGTAGTAAATAATCAATTGTATGTTGATTTATCAGACCTAAGCAATGGTATTTATATATTAAACATTATAGTAGATAATCAGATAATTAATAAAAAAATAATAAAACAATGAAAAAAATTATTTTAATTGTATATTTAACATTAGCATATTGCTATCTTTTTTCTCAAGATTCAATAACTAAACATAGTTCATGGTCTATAACTTTAAATGTAAATACGATTTATCCTACAACTAAACAATTCACTGAAAAATCGGAATATATAAATCCATCTTTTGGTTACTATTGGGATATTACTCCAAAGTGGTCAATAAATCCTCAGATTATAATAAATTATGAGAAAATAATCCTTGAAACTCCAAAGTCAGCATTTTCCATTGTTTCAGGTATAGGTTATATTCATAATTCGTATAATGCTACGTATAAGGGATGGTATATTATGGATTTTCCACCTTATGGTGGCGAAGGAACGTTTAATGTAAAATTTAGAGAAAATTATATTGAAATGAATTTAGGTTTAGCTTATAATTTAAAATTTAATAAACACTTTATCTGGGAAAATAAATTTGTATTTGTTCCCGATATTTTTATAAAAGGTGACCCTCCGATGGCAGATCATGAATATAATTTGAATTGCAATCACTATTATTTATATTATCAAACAGGATTTAGGTTTCATTTATTTAATGATTTTTATTATGTTCCGACAATTAGTCTGCCTATTATTGAATTATGTAAAAAAAATAATAATCATTATGGCAATATAATAATAGGATTTACATTAACTTACACTAAAAAAGAGAAATGAAAAAATTACATAATTTTGAAAGAATAAAATACAATTTCATACAAAACTAAATATTAAATATATGAAAAAATTATTGAATTTCTTAGTAATTCCTTTTTTTATGTTGATTATTATTTTATCATCATGTGAAAAAGGAACAGGACCTTTGGGTTCTGGTTTGGTATTTTTAGCAAATAATTTTGATACTAAACTAAATTATGATACTTGTTATTGGAAAGATCTTCATATTAGTTTTATCTTTGATGGTACCTTAATGTTTTTAAATAACAACGATATCTACTTCACACCATCACATGGTTTTTATATCAAAAAAATGGAAATTTATACAATTAATGATTACAATGATAAATATAAAGCTAATAGTGATATTAGTGAGATTTTTGATATATATTTAATTCCGATTATTGACTATGCAAAGCGATATAAAACAAGTTCTGATGATGATTTTATTTTTATAAGTAATGTTACAGATTTTAAAAATGGAAAATTAAATTATTTAAATTGTCTTATATTAAACACACCTCCTTCTTTTGAAGGAGAGCAAAGATTTATTATAGAAATTGATAATGGGGCTGGTAAAATTATCAGAGATACTACAAAAAAAGTATATTTAAAAGTAAATTAATTATGAAGAAATTAGTTTTTGCAATAACTATGGTTTTATGTGTTATATCATTAATAGCACAAGAATCTGAGAATAAAAATAATAAAGAAATATATTTTACTATTACAAAACATAACTCTACATATAAATATTATAAAGATTATGACGGATATTTAGGAGCATCAATGGGTTTTGCATATTCATTTAATGATAGATGGCAATTAGGGTGCGAATATAATTATGGATTTATGAAATTTCATGATGAATATTATAATTACATTTATGAACTAACTATTGTAAATACAAATGCTAATGACCATACTATAAATATTGGAGTTAATTATAAATTTTTAAATAAAGAGAAATTTAATATTGCCGGATTCATAGGTACTGGCTTTGAACTGATATACCTAGTACCAAAATTAGAAAATATTAATTTTCATTATTCCAGCATGGGAATACCTATCACAGCTAAATTACGTTTTTCCTATGTAATAAATAAAAATTTCTCTTTATTTGCTGAATCAAAATGTTGGTATGGGTTTATGATAAATGATATTGCAAAATCGCGTTTTGATAATAAAACTAAAATATATTATTACACTACTTTCTTTTTCTCTTATGGCATAGGATTGAGCTATATGTTTTAAAAAAATAATAAAATTATGAGACAAATATTAAAAATCATTTTATTTTCATTATTCCTATTTTCTATAACAGCCTATAGTCAATCTATTAAAGAAAATTATTTGGGTTTCGGTGCGTATGCTGGTGAAGGTACAGGTGTATTTATTGATTTTAAAATTTCTCCAAAAGTGAACATTGAGTGGGATTTTGCTTATCATGAACTATTTTATAAGTATGATTATTTAAAAAAATATAATAATGCATCTTTACTTCATTTAGATTATAATAATATTTTCAGCACTTCTATACTTATCAATCATAAAGGTGAAATATCAAATAATAAACTTTACTATTACCTAGCTATTGGACCACAAATTAGAATTATTCCCAAGCATACTACATTTTTTAATGAAAATATTTCACTACCACCCAATCTAATAATTATTGATGATCCTGAAACAAATTCATATTTTGAAATAGGATTAAATCCACTAGTTGGTATTTTATATAAATTTAATAACAATTTATCTATATTCGGTAATATAGGCACATACACAGAAATAGCAGAAACATCATCTGGGAATTTCAAATTTTATACAAAAGATGTCTTTTTATGGACAAATTTTCAATTTCGCATTGGTATTAGTTATTATCTAGATAAGAAAATAAAATCAGAGTAATGAATGTACTAACCGTATATGATTTAATACAGAACTAAATATTAAATATATGAAACGAATATTAAAAATCATTTTATTTTCATTATTCCTATTTTTTCAATTAGGATTGTATGGGCAGGAGAAAACAAATTCTATTGGGATTTATTACTCACAAAAATTTAATTATTTTTCATCTAAGGAAATAATAATAAATGATTGGTTGAGTTATGATTTTTCTCCTAAATTTAGTTATAATATTGGAATAG
>JAGPGB010000004.1:19144-21913 GCA_018056215.1 Bacteroidales bacterium
GAGAAAACAAATTCTATTGGGATTTATTACTCACAAAAATTTAATTATTTTTCATCTAAGGAAATAATAATAAATGATTGGTTGAGTTATGATTTTTCTCCTAAATTTAGTTATAATATTGGAATAGAATATACCAGAAGTGGAATAGTGAATAAACATTTAGGAATATTTTATTCATCTAGCAGTTATACTACAAATTACCATTACTATTTTGAAATAAATGAAAAAGATAAAGACAAACTAATAGGAAGAGAAGAATTTAACAATAAAAAGATAAATTTAGAAATAGGATTATCTAAAACATTAAATTCACAAAAGAAATTTAATATTATTCCAGTATTGTTTATTGGTTATAGCATTTGTTTTGATGATATTTATGATTTATTTAATAATTGGAAAATTGATGATGGCGAATTCATACCTATAAATTCAACATCTAATATAAGATCATATTCTATTTCTGGCAATAAATTAAACACTACTATGGGCTTGCCTGATTTAGATAATTATTCGTTGCCATATATTAAATTTTCTCCTAAATTTTCATATTCTATTTCAGAGCATTTTGCTATCCAGTTATCGCCATTTGTAGAAACTTATTTTAATATAAAATTTGGATTATTTAAAAATTATAATAACACTTTTAAATTAAAGTATGTACCTAATTGTTCTTATGGTGCTAGTATTTATTTTTTATTTCAAAATTTTTAAATTGATTAATTATGAAAAAAATAAAACAAATAAAACAAATAAAAATTTTTATAGTTATAATCTTTAGTATTACATTATTTTCTCAATGTGAGAAAATTCAATTAAATGAAATAGCAAAAATTTCAGATTTTAAAATATATCAAAATCATTTATCAAGCGATAGTATCTATGAATACGATTCTTTATATTTCTATATTTTACCTTTAATTTATGATAATGATTTTATTAATCCTCCTTTCCCTCCAGAATATAATCCCATAGTATTAGATTATTACAAATCTTTAAATATTACAACTATTTATAATTATTCTGCTCAATATTCTACTAATGATAATATATTAAACCTTTTTTCATTTTATTATTATTATGATTCTTTTATTGTTTTTTACAATCCTTCTGATAATTTTTCTTATGAAAAAGCAATAAATATGATGATGCACGGTTTATATGGTAAGCCCAATCCATTTACATATTATCAAAATTTTAATCAATTTTTTACATCAGATAGCACTTATCCATCAGCTTTTCCACTAAAATTATTTTTAAATACTCCACCCGACAGCACAGTATTATTTCAGATAAGAGCAGAGATAGAGCTATTAGATGGTAGGCAGTTTACACTTTATTCAGAACCAGTATATATAAAGCCATAAATGGGGCAAGATAGAAGTATTAAAAATCACAAAATGGATATATAATAGCAATTGCTACCAAAAATAGTCTCTATCGCTTGATTTTCATTAATGATCAAGATTTTTATTTCACAAAAATAATATTTTTTAGCAAGTTAAATATTATGTTATTTTTTTTATTTCTATTAATTTTGCTTTTTATAAAACTATAAATATGGAAAATTTCAAACCATCAATTGATGAAAAAGTGAATTTCGATAGTAGTAATTTTTTTGTATTCTTAATAAAATGGAGAAAAATATTGATTATAACTACTTTTGTGGCTGGAGTGATAGCGGCTATTATTTCTTTATTGATAAAAGAGAAATATGAAGCCAAGGTTACAATGTTTCCTGCAATGAGTAATGCTGTATCTAAAGCTTTGATAACAGATCAATTTGGTAAAGAAGATATTTTGCAATTTGGAGAGGAAGAGCAAGCTCAGCAAATGATTCAAATATTAAAATCTAATGAGCTACGAGATACTATTATTAAAAAATATAATTTAGCTGCTCATTGGAAAATAGATCCTGAATCTAAATATGCACGCACAAAATTGTATGAAGAGTATAAAAGTAATATTAAATTTAGAAGGACAGAATATCTATCTGTAGAAATTATTGTAAGAGATGAAGATCCTGTCTTAGCGGCAGATATAGCTAATTCTATTGCTCAGCTTTTTGATACTATGAAATTAAAAATTCAACGACAGAGAGCTTTAGAAGGTTTTAGAATAGTTGAGCGTACTTATTTAGATATTCAAAATCAAATTAAACGAAAAAGTGATTCTCTCAAATTGTTGAATGATAAAGGCATCGGAGATTATAGTCTACAGGTAGAGAGATTAACTGAGGCTATTGGTAGAGAAATAGGTAGAGGCAATTCTCAAGCAGTCAAAATCTTGCAAACTCAGCTAGATACTATTACTAAATATGGAGCTGCTTATATGCAATTAACAGGTCAATTAGAGCTGTTAAATAAACGATTAGTAGAATTTCAACAGAAATATGATGAGGCTAGAATAGATGCTTTTAGTCAGTTACCACAAAAGTTCGTTGTAGAATATGCTTACCCACCTGATCGCAAAGCTTATCCTGTTAGATGGTTAATAGTCGTAGTTTCTGCTTTATCTGCTTTTGTATTAACTCTTATTTGCTTGATTTTTTACGAAAATTATGAAAAATATAGAGACAAAATAATTAAGAGTGATAAATAAATCTAATAAATTATTAGCTAATAAAACTGTACTGTGGATATTAATAGCAGCTATTATTTTGGCTGCAGTTAATACTATCGCTATGGGTTTTGAAATTTATTTTATTTTTTTACTTCCTTTCTTATTAATACTATTATTTTATTATTTTTTTTCATATGAAAAATTATATCT
>JAGPGB010000103.1 GCA_018056215.1 Bacteroidales bacterium
AAACATATATTTCTTTATTTCAATCTTTTTATAATTTTAAATCTATTTATTCTAAAAAGCTTTTTAATTTTGCAAATAAAATTAATAGAATTATGAAATTCAAAATACTTGTTTTTTTATTGGTAACTATTTTATTTTTTAGCTCATGCCAAAAAAATAGAACTAATGAGAAAAATAAACCAACACAAGAGGTCTCTTTATTAGTGCCCACATATATGGAGAGCCCTATTAAAGAATGGGTTTATTTCGTTCAAGCTAATCATCCAAATTTCAAATTTCAGATAGTAAGCATGAATGATGATAATTTCCATAGTGATACTACATTTAGAGATTTTGATTTAATTTTTACTGCAGAAAATATCAAAGATAATAAATACAATTATGTTAATATAGCCAGTGAAGCTATAGTCTGTGTGG
Organism: Bacteroidales bacterium; assembly: GCA_018056215.1. Taxonomy (GTDB): domain Bacteria; phylum Bacteroidota; class Bacteroidia; order Bacteroidales; family DTU049; genus DTU049. The sequence continues at coordinate 418 of JAGPGB010000103.1, forward strand.
TATCTTTTGATAATCCTTTTTTGCAATCAATCATCAATAGAGGCATTAGTTCTGATGATTTAAAAAAAATTTTCAATAAACCAAATTTTTATTATTGGAAAGATTTTTTTCAAGCAGATAGTAAAATGAATGAAAAAATATCAATTGTACTTCCTAGTGATAGATATGCACTATTAACTCAATTAAAAAAGTGGTTGCAAATAGATACTTTGCTGATTAAAACACAAACAACAGATACAATTTTAAATATACTAAAAAATCAGAAAAATTTATTAACATTTCTCCCATCATCTGTCGTTTATAATCTTGATACTAAATATAGAAAAGATTTTTTATATATAATACCTTTGGATCTGAATAATGACAATTGGATAAGTGATGATGAATATTTATATGATAATATAATGATTTTAGGGCAGGCAGTATTAAACAAAAAAATAGATACATCACTGATTTTAAATTATAAAATGATTTATTCTATAGATAATCCATTAAAAGATTCATTAATAAATTTACTAAATAACAAGCAAAATATTAATAAAAATATTTTCGAAAAATTTGGATATTTTGCTTATTAATTCAATAATTGATATTAAAATTGTTGAAAAAATATTTAAGTTTAATTATAATTAATCTATTACACCAGCGCCTAAAACTTTTTTCATGATACTATCGTAGATAACAATATATTGTCCAGCTGCTACTCCATGAATGGGATTGGTGGATTCTACTTGTCCGCTGTTATTATTTAGCCAATGAATTATACCTTTTGTAAAAATTGGAGTATGTCTAATTTTGAAATAAATCTCAGCATTATCAAGCATTAATTTTTCAGAAGTAGGAGTTATTATTTCGAAATTTTTAAAATTTATAATTTTTTTATAAACTTCTTCAGGTTGGTAACCTTTTGCTACATACACTATATTATTTTCAATATCTTTTTTAATGACAAACCAAGGGCCACCAGCGAGTCCTAATCCTTTTCTCTGCCCAATAGTATAAAACCAATGTCCTTTATGATAACCTAGGATTTCATTTGTGTTAATATCAATGATTTCACCATTTAATGTGCCTAATCTGCTTTGAATGAATGCATCATAATTATTTTTACCAATAAAACAAATTCCCATACTTTCTTTTCTCATGCTAGTAGGGAAATCGTGTTTTTTAGCAATATTTTTTACTTCATTTTTTGTAAAGTTTGCTAATGGGAAACATGCTTTAGAAAGTTGTTCATATGAAATATTTGCTAAAAAATATGTTTGATCTTTAGTTTGATCTTTAGCAGTAGTTAACCATTTCAAATCATTATCTACTATCACATTAGCATAATGTCCAGTAGCTATAATATCAAAATCCTTAGCAAATTTATCATTAAAGGCACCAAATTTTATTAATCTATTACATAATACATCAGGATTAGGAGTAAAGCCATTTATCAAACTATTTAAATGATATTCCATGACTTTAGACCAATATTCTTCATGTAAATTTACAATTTCTAAATTTAGATTTAGCCGATTAGCTACCCATTTACACATTTCTATATCTTCTTCCATAGAGCAATCATACCCATCAAAATTTTCATTAGGTCCTATAACAATATAAAAAAGAGTAGGTTTATAACCCTGCTCTACTAATTGTAAAGCAGCGACAGAACTATCAACCCCACCAGAAATTAATAAAGCAATATTATTCATTTAGAAAACCTTGTTGCTTAATCACTTGCAATAATTTTGAAGAAATTTCTTCATTATCTTTCTTTGTATACCTTCTCTCAGTAAATACTTGAGCTAAATTTTCAAGGCCATTTTCATTAACTATTTCTTTGTATAAATCTAAATTTTCTTTCTCTTCAAAGTATAAATCTATTGCATTTTTGTCATAATCTTGATATTTACTTTGATGAATGACAGCTTCTAGTGGTAATCTATCTGTAAGAGGTGGATTCTCATCAGGATATCCTATTGTTACAGCTATCACAGGTAAAACTAATTTGGGTAAATCAAAAAATTCTATATGTTCTCTAGATGTATATAGCGGAGTGCCCAGGATACACGTACCTAACCCGTAAGATTCAGCAGCTATTATAGCATTTTGAGCAGCTAAAATAGTATCTGCAATCGCACTCAAAAGGAATAATAAATTATCATAGCCTGGATTTGCATTGCGATATTGACACCACTTGGTAAATCTATTCAGATCTGCACAGAAAGTTAATAATACAGGTGCATCTATAACCATTTCTTGATTGAAATGTAATGGCATTAAAGCTTTTTTGTCTTCTTCATCAGTAGTAATAATGATACTATACAATTGCATATTACCATTAGTAGCTGCTCTGGTAGCTGCTTTTAATATATTTAGTAAAATATCATCAGGAATTTTTTCGTTTTTATATTTTCTAATACTACGATGTTGGTATATTACCTCTAAAGCATTCATTTTTTTTAAGATTACTTTTTATATTCTAATAATAAATATACTGGCAAATGATCACTGTATCCTCCCATAAAATTATTACTCACATAAGTTCTCAACGGATAACCAGCGAAATTACCTTCAGTTTGCAATAAATATGGCTCATTAAAAACATAGGCGCCTTTATATTTAATATTATTTTTACTAGTAGCTATATTATAAGAAATAATTATTTGATCAAGGAAACTCCAAACATCATTATACGCATTGGAGCCCATACCTTTTTTTTCTTGTAGGACATAATAAGGATTAAATAAATTAGTTTCTTTAGCTTCTTCGATAGAAGGTGCAGCCTTTAAAATTTTTAATATGCTAGAATTAGTAGGTGTATCATTGAAATCTCCCATAATAAAAATTTGTGCATCAGCATTAATGGCTAAAATAGAATCTACTGTAGCTCTACATCTCTGAGCAGCAGCAGCTCTCATAGGAGCTGAACGTTTTTCTCCTCCTACACGACTTGGCCAGTGATTAACAATTACAAAAACTGTATCAGTATTAAAAAGTAATCCTTTAATTACCAATTGATTACGAGTTTTAAAATCAGGATTTTCTGGAATATACAAATTTTTAGCTTCTGCTTTTAAAAGTTTAAAATAGTCAGACCTAAATAAAAAACCAACATCTACTCCTCTACGATCTGGCCCTTCTATCACTATTGGCATATATTTATACTTAGCTATTAGCTCTCTTTTCACTAAATCTTTCAAAACAGATATATTCTCTATCTCACTAACACCCATAAAAATAATGCCCTTATCACCTACTTTTTTATTTAATTGATCTATGACAAAAGCAATATTATTTAATTTTTTATTATATTTTTCACTATTCCATTTTTTCAATCCATCAGGTAAAAATTCCTCGTCATTTTTATGGGGATCATCAATAGTATCAAATAAATTTTCTAAATTATAAAAAGCTACACCAAATGTATAAGAATTATTTTGAGAAAAAATAAATGTAGCAAAAATGATTGTAAAAATAACAATACTAATAAGTTTTTTCATAAATATTCTAAATTTTATTTATTGCAAAATTATGTAAAAAGACCGACGTAATAAAATTGAATTTTTTAATTTTTTTTCCATTCAAATCCATAAGCCCATCTACATATTATCAAAATCAATAATATCCACGAAAACAAACTAAAAACAATACAAGCAAAAAAATTATAAGATAGCTTAAAAAATTTAACTACAGATGAGTATAAAAACATCTCTGCTAAAAGTTTTATAACTAACAACAAAATACCAAACTTAAGATTAAAAATTAACATAACAGGGATTAATAATTGTATAATTAATGCCAATATTGCCCAAAACCATGATAAAAAATTTTTATAATATGGAGTTTTAGAAGCCCATCGTGCTCTCTGATGCAAATATTCATTTAAATCTTTCGGAGGCTTTGTAAATATTAATGAGCCTGTAGATAAATTAACTTGAATAGCCGAATTACCAAATTTATTTTTAATGAACTCTAAAAAATACATATCATCACCATGACTCGTCGGAGTTTCGACTTGTTCACAAAATTGCAAATAATCATTTTTAAGAAACATCATGCCAGCACCAGAAATCAAAAAAGGTTTTTTAAATGACATACTAGCCCAGCCTACACTATTTAATAAAATTAATTCCACTTGGAATATTTTAGAGATAAAACTAGAACAATTAAAATAAACAACAGGAAATGAAATCAATCTATTTTTAATATCAAAATGAAAATTTTCACTGAATTTTTCATGCCAAACACAATCTGCATCGGTTATTATAACTCTTTCAGTATTACTTGCTAAAAGTCCTTTTTTTATTGCTAATTTTTTACCACATTCATCTTTATCTAACTTAATATATTTAATAAATTCATACTGTGAAAAATTATTTTGAATTATTTGAGAAACATTATCAGAGCTATGATCATCGACGATAAGAATTTTTGCAGGTAAATAAGATTGCACTAAAATAGAATTAATAGAAGAAATAATATTTTCAGCTTCATTTTTTACAGGTATGATTACAGAATAATCTACATTTATGTGATTATTATTTTTTTTCAGTACAAAAAAAA